>JBNMJP010000027.1:0-15116 GCA_050873905.1 Jutongia sp.
ATTCCTTTGCTGCTCGTCAGACAGCACCAGCACCTCGGCTGCCAATCGCTTATCGGCGCCGCAGTCCCCTGCCGTTACCAGCAGCTCCTGTGACCGGGTAACCGTGAAGTGGCAGAAAGTCACAGGTGCCGCCGGATATAAGATCTACCGCGCAGCCGGCAAAAACGGTAACTACAAATGTATCAAAACCGTAAAGGGCAAAACCAGATATACCGATGACTCTATAGATCATTCTACTGTATATTCTTATAAATTACGTGCTTACGTAAAACAAGGAAAAAAGATCAGATACAGCAAGTACATCCCGGTAGCAACGATAAATACCCCCGCGTTTACCACGCCTCAGGAAACTATCAATAACCGAAATGATTACGAAGCACCATCCGATGAAATGTCCAATCAGATCCTGGAGCTGTTAAATAAGGATCGCATCGCACAGGGATTACAGCCGCTGACCATGAACAAAGGATTGACACTGGCCGCCGAGATCCGGGCGAGGGAACTGCAGATCGCATACCAGCACCCAAGACCACAGGGTGGCACAAAGGTCGAGTTGGCAGAGTCTTGTGGGTTCCATGTAACCGATTATATTTCCGAAAATATCATGATGACATCCAGGACAGCAGAAGAGTTTTATACCGCGTGGTACAACAGCCCAAAACATCACGATGCAATGTTCAGTTCAAGGGCAACAAAAGTCGGAATTGCCATCTACCGGGACGAAAAGGGTGTCTTATACGGAGTCCAATTATTCTCTAACTGATCCTTCAATCGAAAGGAGTAAACCCATCAGCGACGTGCGCCGCAAGACGCACGAAGAACCAGTGTGCTGAAATCAGTACACTGGTTCTTTTTGTTTCTGCGAACCCTTTCTCCGGCGGCAACGCGCAACCCACACTACTCTTCTCACTACACAATAGCAATAACAGGGCTATCCCCATTTCTACTGTTACATAAGTACAATCTGATTGTGAAAAAAGAAATGTGTCAATGCCCTTTCTCGGGCTATCCCCATTTCTACCCACCTATGGAAGAAGTAGATTACAAGAATTATGTGTCAATGCCCTTTCTCGGGCTATCCCCATTTCTACATCGTTATGACTGTGTTATTTTCCATAACAGGATGTGTGTCAATGCCCTTTCTCGGGCTATCCCCATTTCTACTATGCCGCAACTTTTGATGGCCAGGATCTTAGTTTTGGTGTCAATGCCCTTTCTCGGGCTATCCCCATTTCTACGGTCACCTCTCGGACCCCGCATAAACAGGGGGCACAATTTAGAAACAATACATGTAATTGTCAGACAATTCGAAATTGCCCCTATTTTTACTCCATTTTTTCCTTCACTTGGTAGTTCTGCGCTTTTTCACCGGAAATAGTTCGTCTCTCGACACTTTTATTATACATGTTTTTGTATACCGGTTCAAGACGTTTTTGACTTTTCGAAGCCCGACTGTAATTTTTTTAAAAAAGGAGCTGAACACTAATTGCTTAGTACGACAGCACCAGCACCCAAGACCACAGGACGGCACAAAGGTCGAGTTGGCAAAGAGTCGGAATTGCCATCTGTCATACAATGCCCTCTCTCGGGCTGTCCTTACTCTCCTTCAAACTCCCTGTTCCACATCCGGGTGTCCAAAATCTCCTCATAGGCATCCGCTGCTGCATCATACTCTGCCTCTTCCCCGATATCCTCCATCTCAAAATCATCATTCCCCAGATCGATCAGACGAAATACATAATACTCCGTGACATTCTCCACATCTGCCGGAATGACAGCCGCATACAGTCTGCCATCTACCTCGTAGATCTCGTCTACATAAAAATCCTTCTCCAGACCATCCTCATCTGTCAATGTCACCATGGTCTCCTCAAATCCGTAACTACTTTCTTTCTTTTCCATAATAACTTTTCCTTCCTGGCAATCAATCCCTGCCGGCATAATACCGCCGAAAGCTAAATACCTTCGGGTTCCAACATCTCTATTATAACGGCATCTTCTGCGAGTAGCAAGAGAGACCGGCATAAAAACTTCGTCTGTAAATTTCAGCAGGAACAGAGAGGGATCCAGGTCACTCCCTCTCCTTTTCTTCCTTCCGTTCCAGCACGAGCTTCCGGTACATTTCATCCTCCAGTGTCTGGTATCTTCTCGTGAGCTTCGGACGGGAGCCCCGGCGGATCACATATACCTTTTCCCGTGGCAGGGCATATACATCCTCGAGTGGTGCATTTGCCTTTAGGGAGATATTCTGACAGGTTGTGTTATCCATGCCTCCCATATACAAGTAGGTATCACAGTTATTAATGATCGTTGTGGCATTAAATTTTCCGTACATGCTTTCCAGCTGGGATTCGCTTTGTAAGAGAAGGGTAACGCTCATCCTCTTGGCACAAAAGATAGAGAGATATTCTGAAAAATCAGGAATAACACCACCGGTTGCAAAGTCATCGTAAATCAGATGAACCGGTATTGGAAGCCTTCTGTCCGCCTTTTCTTCCGCCATCTCAAACAGTTCTTTAAAGGCCTGTGCGAAGAGAATATCTGTATACTTCTGAAGCGTTTTATCGACCGGCGAGGTGGTAATAAATAAAATCTTCTTTTTATCCGTAAAGTCCCGGAATGATAATTTTTTATCCTGTGCAAACCAGGCATATTCCATATCCTTACTAAACAACTTATCCATCTTGGCCTGCATCGTAGAATAAACACAGGCAGATGTTCTATCCGGCAGCTTAAAATATGTGCGCCACTGTTGGGAAAATGTATTTCCCCGATGAGCTTTTTCCAGTTTATCAAATTCCGAGTCCAGCAATGATGATCTGATGTCATTCACTTCGGTATTAGGAGTAGCATACTTATATTTTTCGAGAAATTCTTCGAATGTCGGCTCACATCCTTTATCACAGGCTTGCAAAAACACCAAACCTAATAGTGCTGATATCACAGATTCTGCCGCCTGATTCCAGTAGGGATCTAAGTTTCCCAGCCGGTCTGTGCTGCTTCCATCTCCCATAATGCATTTCGCCAGAAATCTCACATCCCTCTCACTGCGAACCGCTTTCATCGGATCAAAGCTTATATTACAGTCAAATCCCCACGTATCCACTAAATTCAGATCCAGCACCTCGTAGCCTCTCTCTTCAAAAATAGGCGCATATGTGTCTACTAATGCTCTTTTCGTTACAGAAACGATCAGATTACTGTCATAGGTATGCAGCAGCCTTGGTTCAACCACAGACATTGTCTTGCCGACTCTGGTTGGACCGACAATGATCTCATTTCCATTTAATCCCGACAGCTTCTCATCCGTTGGGTATGTGCATCCCTGTCCCAGGCAAGTGTAATTTTTCAAAGGATCCAAAGTAATATTCTTGTTTGTCATAATATCTACCTCCCGATAAAATTAATGTTCTTTTTAATCTGTGTGTTTGTAAAAATATGAAGCGAAACAGATCATTCATCTAAAGAATGCTGTCCATTCCGACGATCTCGTCTGCCAGACCAAATGCAACGGCCTCCGTGGCAGAGAAATAATGATCAAAGCTTGTGGCTTCATTCATCTCCTCCTCCGTTTTGCCGGTATGCCGGCACAGGATTGCATTCACCTGCTTCTTGGTCTCCTGCAAAGACTCCGACATAGACTTGATAGAGGATGCGTTTCCGCCCATCTCCGAATTAATCAGCGGCTCATGGAGCATCAGCTTGCTCTTCTCCAGCATACCCCGTCTGGTGCCGGCACAAAACAGCACTGCCGCCATGCTATATGCCATGCCGATACAGTATGTCTGGATCGGTGCCTTGGAAGAGCACATCATATCATACATCGCCATGCCATGAACAACGGAACCTCCTCCGCTGCAGATCAATACCTTGATGGGTTCGTAAGAATCCTGACGGTTCAGTTCAATCAACTGCTTTACAAATTCCATAGACGCCTTCTCGTTAATTTCCCCTTCAATACTGATAGTGCGCTCATCATACAGCATCGTTTCCAGTGGGATCAACTTTATGCCACTGGCACTTCTTTTCATAATATTCATACTCATAACAGCCTCCCTTCCGGTTGTCAACAAATGGATGTATGTATCTGTCCGGCAGATTGTTTTCTGCCTTCGTACCCATTTATCCGGCTGCTGCTTAAAAAAGTAACAAAAAAGCTGTTACATTGTTAGATTCTCTTCTAACGATGTAACAGCCTCTGACTAAGCCTGTCTTATCCCCTCTCTGAAAAATATCCTCTTAACACGTCCGGATTAAGTTCCTTTAATTCCAATGCAGCAAGAAACGGCCGGAGATATCGGCTTTTTGCCATTTTCAAACGGGCAAGTTCCTTCTTTCTCATTTCTTCGGTAATCTCCTGCCCCTTTGTCCGCAGCTGATAGCTGCACCAGATTTCATTCAGATATTTGATTCCCTTTTTGTAAAACCGGATCCTTTGATCTTCCTCTTTGCTGACATCAACCTCCCGGTAATATTTCAGCGTCGTATCCGATATGTCTCTCATCTTCTCACATGGTGTACTCATAACATAATCCAGAAGCTCCTGATGGAGCAGTTCAAATATTTCCCGCTCCTTTCCGTGGAAAAAGAGGCTCCAGTACTCGACATCATTGCCGCATATCTCCTTGATCAGAGTGACAATTAGATTAAGCACATGCATTCTGATATATGCCAGTTTCTCCTCGGACCCCTTCTTCATCTGCTGGATCGTATATAGATGTTTCCCCTGCTCGATCACAGAAATGATCTCCGGAATCAGCTCCCGGCATTCACCAATGTCAAGACGCCCTGTTTTCTGTTCCGCTCCCATCGGGGAAACCGAACGGACGCGAAGCGTTTCATGATTTAATTCATCCAACGACTGCACCAACGGCCTCTCCCGGATCAGACGATTTAATACATCCCGCTTGATCCAGGCATATTTACTGCGAAAATAATTCAAAAACGGCTGCTCCGGATCGTAATTTGCCACCATTCCTTTGTCATCATGGACATCATTCCATATCCGGTGCAGTACATTTTCTACAATATACTGATGGATCGTTTCGTCATACTGTGAAGAAGTAAAATCTGAAAAATCATTATTTTCCAGATAATGATTCATCACTGTCTGGAAATAATCGGCCCAAAGATAAACATTCAGTTCAATCTTTCCCAGATACTGCAGGCAGTCCACTCTTTTTCCTCCTGTCCTAAGTGCCTCCTGTATCTTGACAATATTCTGCCCGATCACTTCAATGCATCGAACCTCCCCTGCAACATCCCTGGGGTTCACCTTTAGGTTTTCATCCTGATTTATATTCATGTCATTTCCTCTCTGATCTATCCTGTCCTCGTGATTCATTCAATCCTCTGTCTGTAAATATATCTCCGGCTCAATCCTCCAAAAGCTTTAATACATTTCTGATATGCTGCTTTGGATCACGGATTGGCAGTCTTGAATTCTGATGAACGATCTCGTCCATAGAAAATAAACCGGTAATATCATAAATATACGTTTTATTCTCCGACCACACCTTCTGTCCATACACAATACATTCGATCGTGACTCCCTTTAAGCTGCGATAGGCAAAATTCAGCGCCATCATCTGGATAATAGGGATCGGCTTGGTGCCATATGTCAGACAGGCATATAGCTCTTCCTCATCGTATATATGCTCAATAATGTCCATGAAAGACTTCAGATGTGTTTCTGCCGTCTCATCAAAGGAAATTCCGATCACATTCTCCTCATATGTAATGTGTTTTTCCTGACACAGATTCTCTAACTGTTCCTTAAAGAGTCCATAATTATCATGAGTTCCCTCTCCCATCTGTTTTAACACGAGAAGCTTGATCCGCTCTCCCTCCTCTGCATATCCGTTGATCACCGACAGAATAGGAAAACTAATCTCTTTGTCATACGCCAACCTTTGATTGTCCTTCGCCTCATAAACCGATTTTCCCAGTCCCCTGTATCCATCCTGCGTTTTCGTCTGCAACGAGATCGTGCATATAAATGTCTTCATGGCATCCCCTCCAAAATACTTTTTGTCTGATAAAATACTACTATAAATCGCCGGATGATACAATATTTTTTCGTTTATAATTGATTTCCACCGTGATTTTTGTATAATAAATATTAGTATATTACAGATTATCTTATATTATATTTACAGATAGAGAAAGGATAGCTTATGGCATTGAATACAACCGAGAGCACATCACAAAATACCGATTCCAATGCGAATCCTAAATATGTACTCATCTTATGTATGAGTACATTAAACAATCTGACACTAAATTATTATCAATATCAGGAGAATTATTATTCCTGTGTCAGCCAGCTTGAAGCCGGAACCAAAACACTGATCGATATGTTGGCTTCTTCAGATCCCGAGGCACCAACGGATTTAAAGATCATCGTACTGAATACAGAGCGGACACTGGAAGAATCCCGGACGATCAACGAAAACTCTTATTCTGCATACTCTTTCTATAAAGAGCGTTGTAAGCAGTTTGTCGCTGGTAATGATAAAGACAATAAGCTTTTTTCTATCGAGGAAAACCGCATTGAAAAACACCTCAAAGACAGGGTGGAAAATTGGGTATTGACTACTGTTGATTCATTAAATGACAAAAACGAAGAGATCAACGAACAAATGCGCATACAAAAAATTGAAGCTGAGCTGAAGCAGTTCGATAAGGATCTGGACAGTTCGATTGAAAGCTCATTTGAATTAACTTCAGAGGAAAAGCTGAAAATCCCGGAACAATTAAAGGAACTTCACGAGGCACATTTCCACGCCGAAGATACCTCTTCCGAAACATCTGATACGGACACAACTTCTGTTTCGGAAACATCTGACATAGACACATCGGCCATTTCGGAAACAACAGATTCTTCTGCGATTCCGGAACCGGACATTTTCCCGGAAGGCTTCGACATGCGAAACTGGATCCGGGAAGCACAGCAAGCCGTACAAAATGACACGAATTATCATTTAAATCTTTCTGTTGTCGAGAAGCAGATCAATAAATTGAAGACCGAAGAAAAGGATCTGACATTTCATATGATCCTTGATTATCAGCAGCGTATTCGCGAAATGAAGGTATTACAGCAGTTACACCTGGCCAAGCTGATCGATATCTGGGACGAAAACAAAAAATACATCAACCGGGCAGCCGCATGGAACACCGCTGCTGCTACCATAACAGAAGCCAATAAAAACATCGAACTCCTCCAATTACAGGAGGAACTTAATCGAAGCATAGAAGAAAATACTGCTTTAAGCAATATTATCTACAAACTTAACAAACACTTACAAACCATCGAAAACAACTACGTCGATCTGGTTCACCGCTATACCAGACAATGTTTATGGAATCTTTTAGAGAAAGAAAATCCGGCGAAACGAAATGTCCGGCTTCATTTTGAATCTATTGAGATCCAGGACAACGCAGAAGAAAAACTGAACCAGCTCCGCGATCTTGTAATCGATGATCCTGTACCGCAAAATGTACACGTTTATATTGATACACAGGGCGGATTAAGGGATAATATCGTCACCTTAACTGCGATCATGCAGTTGTTATCCATGGAAAAAGTTAATATTGAGGAAACCTTTGCCACCAGATATGGAGTCCACAATTTCATTAATCAGGTATATACAAATAAGCAGAAATATCAGATTTATGATCTGGTAACGGCAATGTACGATGTAGAAGATTTTCTTCGAACGGACAAATTATCTATCTACTTCCATAATAAAAAGAAGGCAGTTCATGACCTCCTGAGTTCCGAGAACGAGGATCGTACATATAATGAACTTGTTAACAGGATCTCGACTTTTTTTAATAAAGATGTGAAGAGAAACGCTGTTCAGCTAAATCTTTTAACATCTGACCTTTCATTATGTCAGATGAACGATTTCTCAGAGCATATTGATAACGTAAATAAGGAATGTCTTGCTTTGATCCGGGATACAAATGCCTGTCTGGGTTCTCTCAGTGATACGACAGAAAATCCCCGGGACTATAGGTTGAAATCGGAACTGCTGCAATTGGCATATTATTGCCTGAATATCGTATCAAAAGGTCTTTCCGGTTGTGTGGAAACATTTGCGGATAAGATCCGATGGTGTCTGGATCATGGATATGTCCAACCGGCACTGACATTATGCGCTGAACTGTCTGCAACGGAATTTATCGTTCCAAAAAGAATTGTAGCATTTCCGGAAAGCTTATTGATTGAAGAATCGGGTTCGGAAGACAACACCTCCATATCTAACCCCGATGATGTGGTTCCGATACAAACCCTTTTCCGAAACCACTCCTCTTTTTTCAATAATGACCTGCTGAAATCTACGCCATCTGCAAATGTACGAAAAAAGAGACTAAGTTTATTCGTATGCAATTACATGGCAAAAGAATGTATCAGTCATTCCTTTACACAAATGATTTTTAGCAATACACCTGTTCAGAATATTTATGTGAAATATTTCGTTTATGACAACCAGAACAATCCCTGCAAAAAGATAATCTTTAGCAGCAGGAATCAGTATCGCGGTGCAAATGAATGTAAAAATTTTTCATATATTAAAAACGCCTCCAAACAAAAGCTCGAGACACTTCTGGATAGGGGGCCTTTAGACGAGAATGCATTTCCTCCACAGTTACATTTTATAAGCCACCCTTTGTTTGCCGGTATCTGGGATATTGATCCTCAAGATAACGCACAAAAGAAAAAATGCCAGAAGGCATATGACATCGCACTGGAATACGGCAAATTAAAAAATCTGAGAAACAGTATCAATCACGCCGACGTAACAACATTGAGCCTGCCGGACGTCATTTATAAAATCAGAAATTACTGCAAAATGCTGGATGACTTCGAAAAGCTTTCTAATGGCATTGATGACTGAAACTGCAAATAACACCCCAGTTACTTTTTGAACAATGCGACTGATATATAGGAGAACAGGTTGTTCAATGAATAATTTATATGATAGATATTTTTAATTTAGGAGGTAGTATTATGAGTGATTACGGCAGTATTTTTTTGAGATACGATCTCGTTGACGAGACCAATGGCAGGCACTACAAGGGCATCATGGGAAGCCTCTTCCGTTACTATGCGCCGGATGGTCTTATAATCCGTGCAGTCTATGGGGCACTTTCCTTTCTGACCCACAGACAAACTGTACAGTCTATCCGCCCGGATATGACAGAATCTGCCCCTGATTACCAGAAATTGCTGAGAACCTTCCATGTGGATTTTCTCCGGAGATCTCTTGACGTTGGATCTGATGTTGTTGCCGACATCAAAAAAGATTTCCGCAATCACGAATTTGAAAAGGATCAGCTCAATGAAATGTTTTTCTGGGTTGACTCTGCCTATGCGCAGATTGTTTTTGATGTGACAGGAAGCCTCACAGGTGATTTCTCCATTCGTCATGCGATCGTAAATAACCTGGACTGGGTTTCCCGTCATACCAATACAGATAAGCTGGAAATACTAAATGCTGTTGAATTTACCGAAAAATACTGGGGCGCATTTTATTTCCCTTCTTCAGACAGTGTAGAGGAATTCCGGAAGCTTCTGGATACTTTTAATGACATTGCAGAATTTATGTGTTACGAGGATATCGATAAGTATGTCCACGATCCTGTCACCGACTATTTTTGTCTTGAATAGCAATTGGTGAATCTTCTTTTCTTATTCTGTTACTTTCTGATCATTTCTCCTGATATAAAGGTGAACATAACAATAACATTATTTCACATATTTATGTCAGGAGTGATTCTTATGAAAAATATTAAATCAATTCTTAATAAAATCCTTCCCTTCGAAGATTTTTGTTTTCTTCTACTTTGTATAGCATTATGCTCTGTACCTATCCTGTTTTTTCCTTTGAGCTATGTCCATGGCACCTCTATGGATCCTACTTTAAAGGATGGTGATCTGGTAATCCTCACAACCCTTGGCGACATCTCAGATGGTGATATCGTTATAGTCGATACTTCCAAAAATAACGACTTTTACTGCGATAAAATCATAAAAAGATACTATGCTGACAAGTCAGATGAGCATAGTATCTGGGTAGAAGGCGATAATTATGAAAATAGCTATGACAGCCGATCTGTCGGCAAACTAAACAGAAAAGATGTTTACGGCAAAATGGTGATCAATGTATCAGAAATCTGGCGAGATCTGGAATCTCTTATTTCCTAGTCCATCCTTCAGCTCAACAAAAAACATACATCAAATTCGTCGTTCACGCCATATATTGACCGTTCACGCAAAAAAACGTATTTTTGCCAATTATCCCATATAATAAGGAAAAGGCCCTCTTTCCGGCTTACAACAATACGCCGGGATTCCGGAGCCTACCATCAAAATGATTCATCAAAAGGAGGATAACATATGAACAAAAAATATATGACGAAACATTTACCATCCTTGTTCTTCCCTGTGCTTTTCGTTTTATTACTTACGATCAGCATAAATGCACCTGCAGCATTTGCGACTGCATCAGAAGAAGAAATCTCCGCTTTCGAAAAGCTGGATGAAGTTTTTCAGGAGTACCTGCTCAAAGAATGTATCGATACAAATAAATCAACTTACACCGACGACCAACTCAAAGAGATGACAGATGATCTGCAGACCTATCTTGATCAGTGCAATATCACCACCTCATACAAAGAAATGGAAGCGATAGCCCGCTACGTTGCAAACCGCGTATATTATAATCTGAACGACAAACGTTTCAACCCAAAAAAAGGAACAGAACTCACATCGGATAACCCGTATGATGTCTGGTTCTCCAAGAAAGCGGTATGTGGCGAATATACTAATCTTTTAAACACTTTATTGGTATCCCGCGGTATCCCGAGCTTTGAGCTGATCACAAAAACCCATGCTTACAGCATTGCTTATAACAAAGATTCCGGCTACTGGATCTATATCGATGCCACCGGATGTTCCACAAATCGTTACGATCTGGAAAGAGACGAGGACAGGGAGATTCTTGCGAATGCACAGGAAGTCTGGACCTCCGGCGGATATAATAGTGCCGGCTTTGATATGACTCCGCAGACAATGCTGCTTGATCGAGCTGCCCATATGGTATATTCCTGCGGCTATCTCGTCAAGGACGGTTTACGATATTCTTTCCACTGCAATGACAGCAACTATAATACCTCTGTGGATACAAACACCTGGAAGGACATGACAGACTGGAATATGACCCTGTTCGGCCCATGGGGTGACGATTATTCAAAGGATGTGAAAGTAACCGATGTCGGCGGTATACCTATCCACAAGGTTTACGACGGTTTTGCCGGAACAGATATCGAATCGGTAGATTTCAGTGAAACTACCATACAAACGATTGCGACGAAGTACTCCTCTACTAAAGGAACCTTTGAGGGATGTACCAAATTAAAAACCGTAAAGCTTCCTGATACCGTTAAATACTTTTATAGTAAAACCTTCCAAGACTGCACCGCATTGGAAGAGATCAACATGCCAAAATCCACCCAGATTTTTTCACCTCAGCAATTTTCAGGATGTTCCTCTCTGAAGTCCGTGGACTTCAGAGGCACCTCCGTAACTCAGCTTTCCAAGGAGGTTTTTAAGGGCTGTACTTCTCTTACCTCCGTATATTTGGGCGAACAGGAAAATCTTTCCATTGACGCTTATGCTTTTCAGGATTGTACGAATCTGGAAACAGTGGACAGCTCTACAGCAAATATTTATTCTATAGGTAATTACGCATTTTACAACTGCTCCAAGCTGAAAAAGATCGATCTGTCCGGCAGCTCTCTCGAAACGATAGGACAAAGTGCTTTCACAGACTGTACCGTTCTAGAGGAAGCGATCTTGCCCAAGACATTAAAAACTATAGATAATTACGCATTTTGCAACTGCTCCAAGCTGAAAAAAATCGATCTGTCTGGCAGCTCTCTCGAAACGATAGGACAAAGTATTTTCAGAGACTGTACCGGTCTGGAGGAAGTGATCTTACCTGAGACATTAAAAGAAATCGGCTATCTGGCATTTTCCGGAACAGTGATCAAATCTCTTGATCTGAGCAATACCGCCATCACAAAGATCGGTTATTCGAGCTGTGCCAATATGGATGTATTAAAAACGCTTTATTTACCAAACACACTCCAGGAATTTGAAGATAATGCGTTTTCGGTCAGCAAAAGCTCTTTCGACAGATTATATATCTTTTCCGATATTCCGGAAGCAGATATCCGCGCTATGGCAGATAAGGCAAAAGGTGTCTGGTCCGGCCGCGCGATCAGTTTTCCAAAGGGAACCTATACCATAGCCTACGATGGAAACGGGGCAACTGCCGGCACCATGGAGCCACAGATATGTATGATTGATGGCTGTTCGGTCGACCTTACCAAAAACACCTACACAAGAGACGGATATACTTTTACAGGCTGGAACACAAAAGCTGATGGAAGCGGTGATTCCTATAAAGACGAAGCCTCTGTCGAAACACTGACGGAAACGGATCAGGACACGGTTACCCTGTATGCAATGTGGAAAGACAGTTCGGAGATAGAATACACTATTAAGTATGTTTTAAATATCAAAAATTCAATCAATGATAATCCAAAAACATACACCAATAAGTCCGATACCATCATATTAAACGATCCTGTTCTGGATGGATATACCTTCCTCGGCTGGTTCTCTGACAAGAATTTTACGCAAAAGGTTACAGAGATCACAGCAGGAAGCACCGGTAATATCACGCTCTACGCACTCTGGAAACAGGCAGATGCCTGTGAACATGAGTGGGGTCAGACAGCTGTCATTGAACGGGCAACCTGTTCCCGGGAGGGAAGCGCAACCCGCGCCTGCACAAAATGCGGTAAAAGTGAAGTAATAACTCTTCCGATCGATCCTGACTACCATTTGGAGAAAGAGGTGGTAAACAAAAAGGCTGCCACCACAACCGAGGAAGGATACACCGGCGATACCATTTGTAAGGCATGCAAGAAGATCCTGCAACAAGGAGAAACCATTCCCAAAAAGGAAGCTGCATCAGAAACACCTACTGCTTCCGGTACACCGGCTTCTTCCAATAAGCCTGCTGCTTCCCGTACACCTGCCGCATCTAATGCGCCGGCCGCCACAAAGAAGCCTTCTGCTTCCAATACGCCTTCAGCAACGAAGAAGCCTTCTGTGTCCTCTGATACACAGAACGATTCTTCTAAGGATTCCACCACAGTAACTGCTCCAAAAGCAGTCAAGGGACTTCAGGTTACAAACCAAAAATCATTGAAACTTGTCATTTCCTGGGTATCAGACAACGCATCAAAGGGTTACCAGGTACAGTACGCAATGGATAAGAAATTCACCAAATCCTTAAAGAAAAAGACGGTAAAGGTAAATTATTGCATTGTGAAAAAAATGAAAAGATCAAAGACCTATTACGTCCGTGTACGTGCCTATAAGCTCCGGGGAAAGAAAAAGATCTACGGTAAGTGGACGAAGATTAAAAAGATTAAAATAAAACTGTAAATAACGAAACACATACACATACAAAAAGGTGGTTGGATATGGATATGTCCCAAATTTGGGATATACCATATTCCGGCCACCTTATTTAAATCAACAGAACGCTTTCTCTTATCCGGTTAAACCAACCGTCTTCTTTATAGCATTTTATATGATATCACACTAAAACGCCTTTTCGTAAAGTGCCAGTACATCCTTTTTCGTGGTGCTTCTCGGATTTACTGCAATATTTCCGCTCTTCATGGCATCCTCCGCCATGACATCAAATTTATCCTTTGTAACGCCCACTTCCTCCAGCCCCGCCGGGATCCCCAGCGACTCATTGAGATCCAGCAGTTCATCCACCAGCATATCGGCAGTAAACTCCTCGGACGCCGCCGGAAGCTGGGCAATATAATTATAAATATTGAGATATTTTCCTTTATCTGCCAGCATATTGTATTCTACAATCGTAGGAAGCAGGATCGCATTGGCAACACCATGAGGCACATTGAAGTATGCGCTGACCGGATGGCTCATGGCATGAACATCTCCAAGACGCGCCCAGGAGAAAGCTATCCCGGCAAAAAGGCTGCCCACCAGCATATTCTCTGCTGCCTCGATGTCTCCGCGGTTTGCCACATAACAGCGGAGATTGGCACCGATCAGCTCCAGTGCTTTCTCTGCCATGGCATCCGAAAACGGAGAGGCCGCCGTAGAAATATACGCCTCCAGTGCATGCACCATGGCATCAATGCCACAGGCTGCTGCTACCGATACCGGTGCCGTGGTCAGAAGCTCCGCATCAAGGATCGCATAGGACGGAATCAGCTTATAACTGAATACCGTGAGCTTATAATTCCGGCTGTGATCTGTAATGACAGAAAATGCAGTCACCTCTGAGCCGGTTCCCGCTGTAGTCGGCACGGCGATCAATGGAATAATATCTCCCGGCACCTTGTCTACGCCCTCATACTCCGTGATACTTCCGCCATATCTGGCAACGACACCGACTGCTTTCGCCACATCCATCGGCGAACCACCGCCCAGTGCCACGATAAAATCAGCACCGCTTATTTTAAAGACTTCCGTAGCTTTGTCCACCGTCTCTACCGAAGGGTTTCCCTCCGTCTCTGTAAAGACGCTGCTTTCGATTCCCTTTGCTTTCAGGGCATCCACACAGGACTGCACAATGCCCATTTTATTCAGATGAGGACCGGAAATAATAAACGCCTTTTTCCCGCCTGATTTTTCTGCAATCTCCGGAAGCTTCGCAAGACTTCCCTTTCCCACGATAATGTTCTGTGGTACCGAAAAAGTAAATTCGTTCATGATATTTTACCTTCCTTTGTTTATAATATCTGCATCTCTACAACAATGAACCGATATATTCTCTCTCCAACACAGAGTTGATGGCTGCATCGATCGCCGCACCCAAAGCAGCATTGATCTCTTCGTCACTGGACTGCAGTGCTGCCGCATCTTCGTCTGAGATAACCTCTACCAGCGAACCAAAATCTTCCTTGTATTTGAGCTTACATACCACAAAGAAGATGGCTCCCAGCACGCACCAGCCGCCTGCCATTGCCCACTCCTGCCATACCAGAGCCGC
>JBNMJP010000028.1:0-15028 GCA_050873905.1 Jutongia sp.
AAAAAAGGGCAAAACCAGCGTTTTGCCCTCCAAGAATTGCTTCGCAATTCTCGTTGGCGTTACACTACGTTACGGGCATTTTCCCTGTACACTAAAAAAATATAACCTGTTGCAACGCAAATATACCACGATTGCTCCATTGCAACAAGTTATATTTTATAATTTTATAAATTTAATTTATATTATCTTGATTTTATATCTCTAATTTATACTGTCTCAGTTTATCTTTTCTGCTCGGTTCCATTCGCTTCTTCCTGATCCAGCAGATTGTTCATACTCTTCAAGCTGATCAGGATCGTAGAGGTGTTATGGAACAGTGCCGACATGGTCGGCTGGAATATTCCGGCAATACCAAGTACGATCAGGCCCGTGTTGATGCCGACGATCAGACGATAGTTCTTGTTGATCCTGCGCACCATCGCATCACTGAGCTGCTTCAATGTCGCAATCTCATAAAGATCATCCGCACTGATGGTCACATCCGCGATCTCTCTGGCAATCTCTGCCCCGTCACTGATAGCAATGCCAACGCTTGCCTCTGACAACGCAGGAGAATCATTGATGCCGTCTCCGATCATAACGACCTTCCGTCCGGCATTCTTTTCCTTTTCCACAAACTTCGCCTTATCCTCCGGCAGCACCTCAGAATAATACTCATCCACGCCCACTTTATCAGCGATCGTCGATGCGATCCTGTCGCTGTCTCCCGTCATCATAACCACCTTGGAGATACCGTACTGCTTCAACCGGCGGATCACCTCCGGTGCCTCCTTGCGAAGCGGATCCTCAATACAGATAACTGCCGCAAGCAGTCCGTCAATCGTCATATACAAATGAGAATACTGCTCTGGAAGCTCCTCAAAAAGCTGTTTTTTATCCTCCGGCACCATTGCCTCCAGATATTTTCCGCCCTTAACGGTAATATCATATGTACTTGCCTCGCGGATCGCTGATAATACCGTCAGCGGCATGGCAAGCTTTAATGCACAGGAAAAATCTACCATCAGAACAGACAATGCCTTAGTGGTATTGCGCGTGAGAAGCCAGACAAGACCTGTACCTGCAAAGGTGTACGGCACCAGACGATCCGCCAGATGCGCCGCCTTACCCTCCAGAGAGGATTTCAGCTTTTCAGATTCCTCGATCATAGTCATGATCTTTTCGTACTTGCTGGATCCGTTGGCCTCCTTGACCCGGATGGTAATCTCGCCTTCCTCCACAACAGTACCTGCATAGGCGTAACCGCCCTCTGCTTTACGCACCGGATTGGACTCACCAGTCAGAGATGCCTGATTGACCATCGCCTCTCCAGCGACCACATCACCATCAAACGGGATCACATTGCCCATATGGATCACAACCCGGTCTCCCGTCTGTACGGAAGTAACCTCCTCCAGCTCTTCTCTGCCATCCCGCAGTACCCAGACCTTGCTGATATTTAAGGACATGCTGCGCGCCAGATCTCCGACAGACTTCTTGTGAGTCCATTCCTCCAGAATCTCTCCAATGCTCAAAAGGAACATCACTGAGCTTGCTGTGGTATGATCTCCACTGAAAACAGATACACCGATCGCCGTACCATCCAGAACCGGCACCTCAATCTTTCCCTTGGCCAGAGTACATAACCCTTCCCAGATATACTTCACCGACTTCATGGTTGCGATCCCGGCCCGTATGGACATTGGCAGAAAAATTTGGGTTCCGTAATGTAAGATCACCTGATCCATTAATTTGTCCCAGTAAAAACGGTTCATTTCCCGCCCGGAATTTTTAATAAAATCCTCTGGTACCTCAATGCGCTCATAGGAGAACCGACGTAATGCGTGTATCACATCTTCTCTGTCTCCCGAAAAGCAGATGGTTACATCACAGGTTCTCTCCTGAATCTTTACATTCTGAATAAAATCATAACCCGTCAGATAATATTGAAGCGTGTCTGCCTGGGCAAAGGTCATTCTTTTCTGTATAACGTGAATACGGATCCTTCCCTTAATTTCATGTTTGATTTGAAATTTCATTTAAATTCCCCGTTTCATCCATTACTCTTCTGTTACTTCCTCAAAAGAATCCTCCTCAGAAGCCTCGTCCTCAAACTCCTCTGCCTGCGCTGCACGATCCTCATTGATCTGCTTTGCCTCTGCATAAATATCCTCTGCATTTTCCTGAACAGTGGTGGCAGTCTTTAATACACACTCCTTCGCACGCAGAACTGCTGCAGTGCAGTTTGTGTAAAGCTTCTTTGCATCATCACTTGCAAGGATCTTAACGCCTGCTGTACCAAACAATACACCGGCTGCAAAAATGCCGGTCTTTGCCTTATCAATCTTCTTCAAACAATCTAACATAAATTTTGCCTCCTATTCTGAATAAATACTCTTTGATGGGTTTAACTTTTTTATACACTCTCATTTCAGAGAAATCATGGAAAAACCTCTTATCGAAAAACCTTATCAATAAGAGGTCTTGTATTGATCAATATAGCAAAATTTATCCGCTTCCCGTAGATACAGCCCGCTCACACCTGACTCACCACAAGAATATCATTTTCACGGATCACCGTATTGCCATTTGGTATTTTCACCTGATCCTCCCGCATCAGGACAAGCACCAGACTCCCTTCCTCCAGCTTCACTCTGGAAAGAGGCAGACCGATCCACGGGCTCTCTTTATCAATCGAAATTTCTGACAAGTACAGTCCTAAATGCTCCTCTGGCGACAATGCGCTCAGCACGATACGGTCACCTTCCCGGATCACCGTGTCACCATTCGGCACGATACGCTCCTCTCCCCGCAGGATCAATACCAGCAGCAGATCCGGCAGCGAAACAATATCCCTGATCTTTTTGCCGTAGAGCTTAAAACCGCACCGATCAGCATACTTTCCCAGAACCGGAAATGAAGAACTCCATAGCAGAAAAATCCGGTTGTCACTGCCGTCAGAAGCACTCCCACCGTCGAAAGCAGCACCGCCTTTCCTGCTACGGGTTTCGCTTGTTTCCAGTTGGTACCAAATCCACCGTAAAACATAATAAATATCAAAGAAACCGTGCAGATTTCCTCCGCAATCCTATAATTATCAAAAGATATCTTTAACAGACCGTCGGTTCCAAAAAGCATTCCAAGTATAATAAACGCTAATAAAACAGGAATACCGATTTTTGATGACAGCTTATTTAAAAACAGACACAATAAGATGATCACCGTAACGATCAATATGTAATTTGTCATACATTCCTCCTTCTTCCATTCATACACGATGTCCCATGCCACGGATCCAGATATGATCTGTAATCATTTTCCCGGTTCTGCGGCGTATATAGACAAAATCATACCGTAAAACCGGCACAAATACAATATATGAATAAAACTCGAAAAAATATTAACGCATATACCGGTAATATGTTAATTTTCAATGAATTCCTTTGATTTTTCTTGACCTTACGGAGGGTTGCGGATAAGATGATATGAGATTCTATTGCAAATGCTATCGTGCATCTGCAATACTGCGGAAATATAACGAAGAAAGGTAAGGTTATTTTATGATACAGACAACAAAAACGCTTGACTGGGATAAATATCTGAAAACGGCTGCCCGGGTGGTTTCCGAAGGAATTGTGATGCTGAAAAATGAACATCAGGCTCTTCCTTTGAATCCGGATGAGGAGATTGCATTATTTGGTCGGATTCAGTTTCATTATTATAAGAGCGGTACCGGATCCGGCGGCATGGTTAATGTCTCCAAGGTAACAAACATCGTCGATGGTCTGCAGGAAAGCGGCGTAAAATTAAATCAGGAGCTCTTGGATGTGTACCAGAAATGGGACACTGAAAACCCTTTTGATCTCGGAGACGGCTGGGGCAAGGAACCATGGTCCCAGAAGGAAATGCCTCTGGAGGACTCCCTTGCGGCAAATGTTGCAAAACGCTGCCAGACGGCAATTGCAGTGATCGGCCGTACTGCCGGGGAGGAGCAGGACAATTCCCTCACAGAGGGTTCCTACCTTTTGTCCTCTGACGAGAAGCAGATGCTCTCCACCGTTCGCCGTCATTTTCCAAAAATGATCGTCCTGTTAAATGTGGGAAACATTATTGATATGAATGAGCTTCTGAAAATCGCTCCGGATGCGATCTTATATGTATGGCAGGGTGGAATGACAGGCGGCACCGGCACAGCCGATGTTCTGACCGGTCGTGTCAGTCCCTGCGGCAAGCTGACCGATACCATTGCAAAGCACGTCGAAGATTATCCATCCACTCCTTACTTCGGAGATCCTGTGCGTAATTTCTATTCCGAGGATATCTACGTGGGATACCGCTATTTTGAAACATTTGCTCCCGATAAAGTACTGTATCCTTTCGGTTTCGGACTGTCTTATACCACTTTTGGGCTTGAGACAAACAATGTTAAAGAACAGTCCGATAAATGGGACTTTGCCGTGACCGTCACCAATACCGGAAACTACTCCGGCAAAGAAGTGGTACAGATCTACTGTGAAGCACCTCAGGGTCAACTTGGCAAACCGGTGCGTGTCTTATGTGGATATGAAAAGACGAAAACTCTGACACCGGGCGAGTCCCAGACTTTGACCATCTCTGTCAGCAAAGCACAGATCGCATCCTATGACGACTCCGGCATTTCCGGTCATGCTCACTGCTTTATTCTGGAAGAAGGTGACTACAATTTCTATGTAGGAACCGATGTCCGTCAGGCAGAGAAAACATATACCTGTACACAAAATGGGACACTTGTGATTTCCAGCCACCAACAGGCTCTCGCTCCCGTAGAGACATTTGAACGCATCAAGCCGGTACAGACAGCAGACGGATACGAGCCACAGATGGAAGCCGTGCCTCTTTCTGAAGTGGACGAAGTACAACGCCGTCTGGAAAACCTTCCGAAGGAAATCCCATTTACCGGCGATCAGGGCATCCGCCTCCGGGATGTCCGAAAAGGCACCCACACCATGGAAAAGTTTATTGCCCAGATGACTGATTACGATCTCGCCTGTATGATCCGCGGAGAGGGCATGAACAGCCCAAGAGTCACTGCCGGTACTGCTTCCGCATTCGGCGGTGTTTCCCCAGAGCTGGAATCCCTTGGCGTTCCCTGCGGCTGCTGTGATGATGGGCCGTCCGGCATGCGCCTTGACTGCGGCACCAAAGCATTCAGTCTGCCAAACGGCACAATGATGGCGTGTACCTTTAATCGGACACTGCTCACAGAGCTTTTTGCCCAGACCGGTCTTGAAATGATCGCAAATAAGGTGGACTGCCTCTTGGGACCTGGAATGAATATTCACCGTCATCCGTTAAACGGCAGAAACTTTGAATATTTTTCAGAAGATCCTTATCTGACCGGAACCATTGCATCTGCCCAGCTTCACGGACTCCATCAGTCCGGTGTCACCGGCACCATCAAGCACTTCTGTGGCAATAATCAGGAGACGAACCGTCATGATAGCAACGGCGTCATCTCAGAACGTGCCCTGAGAGAGTTTTATCTGAAGGGCTTCGAGATCGCTGTCAAAGAAGGACATGCCGATTCTGTTATGACCACCTATGGACCAATTAACGGGGTCTGGACGGCCGGAAACTTTGATCTCACAACACAGATCCTGCGAAATGACTGGAGCTTTACCGGCTTTACCATGACAGACTGGTGGGCCAACATCAACCGCCGCGGCCAGGCAGTGGATAAGTCCGATTTTGCCGCTATGGCGATCGCCCAAAATGATGTATATATGGTATGTGCCATTGGTGCAGAAAATGATGATAATATTCTTGCCTCTTTGGAAAATGGTACTCTGCAGCGCAGTGAGCTTCAGAGAAATGCTGCGAATATCTGTCGTTTCCTCATGAACACACAAGCGATGGCACGTCTGGAAGGCACCGAAACAAAGATTAATATTATCAACCGACCGGCAGATGAATCCGATGTTGACGAGTCCTCCGTAAAATTCTATGAGCTCGACGGAAATCTTACCATTGATCTGACGGATATCTGTACCAATAAAGGGACAAACCACAGCTTTGGTCTTGATATCAAAACCATGGGACGTTATAAGATGATGCTGACTGCCAGCTCCACACAGAGCGAGGTGGCACAGATTCCTGTCACTCTGTTCAGTCTGGGTACAGCATATGGTACATTTACATGGAACGGCACAAACGGTCTGCCTGTTTCCTATGAAACAGAGATTCCTCTGCTCTCCAAATATACCAACCTGCGTCTCTTCTTTGCACAAGGTGGTTTGACGATGCACAGCATCTCTTTTGAGCTGATATCAACAGAGCTGTAAAATATCCTCCTGATATTGCTTAACTAATCCCTCCTGATAGCCGGCTGTCTGCAGGTCCTTTACTCTGGCAGCCACCGATTGAAGCACCGGATCAACAATTTTGTCCAGTGCTTTCAATCTTTTTGCACTGATCTGCCGATCCGATCTGCATTTCATATAATCCTCTACCGATAAATGCCAGTAGTGAAATACTCCCTTGTAAAAATCATGCAGCTTCTGTGCGATCAGCAAGCCCTCCGGATCAAAATCTCCGGCATAATAAACTTCCACACCGGATGCACCGCAAACTTCCAATACATTCAGCCCTGCCAGCCGGGGCTGTCCATTCATGCACATAAATGCATGATTTCCTGAATTATTTTCACAAAGCATTGCAAATACCGATGGGTTTTCCACAATGAACAGCTTATTGTGTGGACATATAATTTCCTTCCACTCCACCATAGATGCCAACGGAATCTGCACCATATCCTGCTCCACACAGAATCCATGCATTCCTGCATGCAGTTCTCCATTACCTTTGCGTATATTTACCCCGGAAATCATGACATAATTTGAAACCTCATCGATCAGAATTCCCACAGACAAAAAGCCTTTCTGTTTTTTATATGCCGGAAAGATCTTGTTTTCCTCTAATATAATGCCACGATTCTTAAGATCCAGTTCCACTACCTCACGCAATAATTTGCCGCCATCGCTTCCGGCATCAAAGGCATGAGGATCCCCTGTCATTTCCGTCGCAAAAACGGCCAGATATCTGGTTCTGCCACTGCGGTACGGTAATCCATTATAAATATCCGCGGCCAAAATCAGCTTCCGTTTCCAATGATCTATGTCCTCTTTTTCAGAAATCCGAAACCGTTCCATCAAAGACTCGAATATATGGTATACGGGCATATTCTCATATTGCATCCGAAGCACCTCGAACACTTTCCGGACCTGTTTGTGCCGCCTTTCTTCCTGTTCACTTTTTCCAACAGGTTTCGCACCAAAATAAAGCTCCAGCAAATGCTCCGGCGTCATAAAGGAATAACGGCTTTCCGACAACGCCTTACAAAATCTGTCCGAAGATACAGACACACTTTGCTGTCCATGATAATTTTTCCGAAAAAATCCTTCTAACTCTTCTATTTCCGGCATCGTCAAATGGCTCAGTTTTACTGTGCCGGAAAATCTTCCATAAGAATAGTACTTTTTCCAAAATCCCCGAAAAACCTTCTCCCATACGGGATTTCCACGAAAATATCCAAGACATTGTTTTTCCCTATCCAAGCTCTGTACTTCTCCTCTCCACTGACTCCTCATCCTCCAGATTTTCCTTATAATGACCGTTCCATAAATAAGGCATCACGGTGACAAATTTTGCATTTTCCGGCCGCTCCAGCTGATAGATTGCCAGTGCATCCAATGTATCACAGTCTCCCCAAAGCACCTGGGAATTGATAATAAAATTAAAGGAAAATTCTGTCATTAACCGGAACATATCGCGGATATTACGGTTATCTACCCCCGCAAATGCCTCGTCTAACGAGATCAGCCTTGGTGCATCCGGTCTGCCACCCTCATATTTTGCCACAACCGCAGAAAACAGCGGAACATACATCGACATCGCTTTCTCTCCACCGCTAAAGGTGCCAAAAACACTGTTGGTAAGCTCTTTCTGCTTCTCTCCTGTTTTCTGGGAATACAGCTGAAACTCAAACCATTTCCGGTAATCCAGGGTTTCCTTCATCACCTGATAAAAAGAAACCATACCTCCACTTTCTCTTGCATGCCTTCTGGCTTCGTCCACCTTGGATCGAAAATGGAGAGATAATCTGGAGGCTTCCTCCTCACTCATCAGGCGGTAATCCTTTTTTAACAGATTCACAAGCTCTCTAGTATCCAGCTGATCCTCACTCTCTGCTACTTTACTTCTCCAGCGCAGACTCAGTTTCAATCCGCTGGAGGTATTCATTCCTCCCATCAGATCATTCATTTTGGATACCCAGGACGTAGACGCATTGATCCGGCTGCGGATCTTACGACTGACGGTATTGGCCAGAATATCTTCAAAAAGCTCCCTGTCTCCTTGTTTAATGAGATTTTTCAATTCCTCAATATCTTCTTCCAAGTGTCCCAAAAGCTGGACAAACGGTATTTTAACTCCTTTATACCGTGCCTGAATATCCTGTCTTTTTGCCGCAATATCTGTTACTGTTCTTTCCTCATCCAGCTCTACAAATAATTCAAGCTGCGTCAGCTGATAATCATTCAGAAATGCTCTGTTTTCAAAATATACCTGATTCAGCCGGCTTATAATACTGTCACGATCCCAGTCCTTCGCATCGGTCTCCAGATACATATGCATTTTTTCGATATCCGATCCGATTTCCTCCGGTATCAGTACATAGCCCAGTTTCCACTCTGCCTCCCAGCACCTTTTCATCCATTCCTTCTGCCGGATGCACTGCTCCAACTGTTCCCGACATTTCATCAACTGCGTTTGAAGCAGCTTTTCCTGTTCGCGGTTTTCTGTCTTTTGTTCTGCACATTTCTGAACCATCGACGGATACTCATTGATCCACTTCACACATTCATTCAATCTTTCTTTAATCTGCTCATAATCCGTCAGTAAAAGCTGCTTCTGCACAGAATCATACTCCTCCTGCCGTTTGTTTAATTCCCTTTGAGCCGTTGTAATGTCGTAACGGATCTGATCCATGTCTCCATCAAGCTGCTCCATCTGATCTCCCAGACTGCCTATGCTATATACCCGGTGAAGATAAATTTCATGCGCCGCATTTAACTGGATCAGATGATCTTTATATTCATTTGCCGCATCAAATGCCTGTTTGAACACAGCAAAGGTACAATCCAGATACAGTACCTTCGCCAGAACAAATGCCTCTTCCTTCATTGTCCGGATCTGTTCCTTTAGGTTCTGCAGCTCCTCCTCCAGACGCTTTTCCTCCTGTTTTGCCCGGTCATATTCTCTCACTGCCTCATCGAATAGTTTCCAAGCCGCTCTCATATCTGTGTCAGCCGGCAGTTTTTCATATTCTTCCTTCAGCTTCTGAAGCCGCATCTCCAGTAAATGTGCACATTCTCCGATTTCATTTATTTCATTCCGAAGCATCTCCATATTCCGTCTGCATTCTTCCATACGGGCAAGACGTGCTTTTTCTCTGGCTCTGGCTCCCATAAACTGAGCCGTATAATTTCCGGATACCGTACCTGCGATCACTCCCATCCGATAGGAACCATCCGGCAGTACTGCCACAACGTCCTGTCCCATTTTTCGGACATCTGTATCTCCTTCATATGCCACATGACTTAATATTCCGGTGATACGCTGATTAAAAAAGATATCATTAAGTTCCTCATTTAACTCCAGCACATCCAAAAGACTTTGATCCGCTCTTGCTCCACCGGCAAACAGATACCGATCCTCACATCCCTCCGCAAAAGCCAGCACACGGTCACGGTACTGCTCATCTACAATGACCGCATCCAGGATCCCCATCTGCAGTAATGCCTCCTCCAGACGGTTCTGTGCTTCCTCACTCATATCGGTTCCAAACTCGATCACCTTATAAAATTCCTGATAAGGAATTCCCATCTCTTTCAAACGCTGCCTGTTCTTTAATACAGCTTCACTGCGAACCGGTTCCGGCTCCTTTTTATCCTCCCATTCCTGCAGCTGCTTTTCCAGTTCCTCATAAGCAGTTTTCTTTTCTTCCTGCTGCTGTCTCTTTCCATCCAGTTCTTTTCCCAAAGTCATCTGCTGTCCCAGATATTGGTCACTGACTTTTTCGCGGATCGCTGCAAAATCAGAATCCCCGTTATAAGAGTCCGCAAACCGGCTTATTTCATTTACAAATTCTTTGGATAAATGAAACTCCTGATTGCTGTCACTCCATTGGTACAGCTCTTCCTTCCACTCATTTTCTGCCTGTACCAGCAGTGTTTCCACTTCATTCTGCTTCTTCCAGCAGGCATCCACTTTCCTTCCCTTCTGTTCCCATCTCATGGTCAGCTCATCTGCCTGTCTGTCCAGCAAATTGGTCTGTTCTAATATATGGAATGCTTTTTCAATCTTTTCCTTCGTATCACAAAACTGTTTCTGCAGGGAGTCAAATTGATATTTCTTTTCTAATTGCTGCATAAATTCATCTTGAAAAAAACCATGTTCTTCAAATGCCATATCCTCTGCTTCTGACTGCATTTCCTCCAGCAGCCGATTCATTTCCCGGCTTTTTTCATATTTCCGGTCCTCTTCTTCTTTTCTTTGCTCCTCTATTTCAATGTATCTCTGTTTTTTCGTTTCCAGAAATTGTTCTTTCTCCTTAACGGTATTGTGATAATCTGTAATCTCCTGTTCCAGTACAGATTCTCTTTTTTTCAGGTTCAGTGCATCACTGCTGTTCAATGTTTCCTGTTCCTTCTGCATGGAAACATTTTTTGCAGCCATCCTGTCAAGCTTTTCCTCTAATTCTGTCACTTTTTTATGGCATTGTTCCAGCTGAACCTGTTTCTCTTCCTCCTCATTTTTCAGCGACTGCTCTTTATTCATTTTTTGCCATAGCTTGTCCGTTTTTTGGTACAGTGTAAATTTATTATATTTCTCAAACACCCTGTTGATCTTTTCCGCTGCCTGTTTTGCCTCTTCTCTCGTCTTTAAGTTCATATTCATGGTGTCCATGTTTTCAATCGCTTCCGACATCGGACGCAGATCCTCGTCCGACAGAGGCTGCAGGGAATCGCTGAGTATTTCATTGATCACAGATGGTTTAAAATCCTTAGACAGCTTTGGTGTTCGAAGCTGGATCAGCAGGTCGATCATTTCCTTATATTCATCCAGGGTATCGAAACCAAATACCTGCCGGTTTACAAAATCCATATACTCAAGCTGGCGTTCAAAGATCCTACCACCCTCTGCTATACGATTTTCCAATTCTTTTTTCGATAACGTGATCTTTTCTCCCGTCTGCTTATAAAGCAGAAAGTCCTTTCCGATCCTTCGATTATCCGTAATGGCAAAATACCATTTATCCAGAGGTTTGCCTCGTCTTGCACGCATTCCCATACCTATAGTCAGATACGTTTCACTCGCCTGACGGCAAAACTCAAGATACAGGTAACCGGTTCGTTCCTCCCGGTCATCATCCTCTTCCAAAAGATAATTACTCATTTTCCGGTCTCTCGTACCAAAGGGATCCAGTCGTTCCGGACTGGCATTACCATCCAGCAAAAGCGGCACAACACTCTGCATCGTAACAGATTTGCCGGATCCGTTAGAACCTCTCAGCAGCATTCTTCCCTTTGCAAAAGGAAATTCCTGCTCATCATAATACCAAAAATTAACAAGACCAATTTTATTTGCCTGCCATCTGCTGTTCATCCGTCTGTCCTCCCATATAATCCTTTGGATAATGTCCCTGTATCTTTCCCACTGCCGGATAGATCATTATTTCTCTCGATGGTTTCCGCTCAATAAACATCCACGTTTCCATCGCCTCTGATACAATCCGGACAAATTCTCCCTCCGGCATTTCCCGGTAATTTTTTGTAAATCCGCTTCCGAATCTCTGCTTGACTTCCTTGAGCATTCGTTCAAAATCCGGTTGATCCACAGTACAGATCTCATCCGCATGAACCTTCCACTTTCCCTCTGAAATCCTCTCCCGGATCACCGAAAAGCAGAGAAGCATAATATCAGAAAGCACATTGTTGCCCGGAAATTCCTTTCCGATCCGGCATTCCCCGCCAACAAGAAGATAGGCACTCCCCCGGTGAATATGTACATAGCAGTCAAATATCCGTTCCAGATCATCAGAAAGCCTGCGTCCATAATATTTTAAATATTCAAAATCTTCCTGTGCTCCCTTTTCAAGATATATCCCCGGCGAAAACAAAAGTCTTTTATAAACTCTGTGTCTCCTCGCAATTCCTCGTTCTTCATCCATATCAAACCAGTCACTCTCCTGAAAATTCTCCGGTTTGGTATATTGCATGATATCTTTGGAAAAGCTTCTCATAAAATAGCGGGATGCTCCTGTATTTTCATACAAAACTTCTCCCTGGGCATTCTCCGCAAATGAATCCTCTCTGCCATCCGTGATCCGCAGTATTCCCTGATCCACCGCATAACGAAGAACCCTGATCAGGCGTCTGCGGCTTGTATATAATGTCCAGTCAACCGATCCTCCCGGCATATTGGACGCAATATACTCTGTAAGCTGCGACAGAATAAACTGATCCTGTGCGTCCTTATCTTCCAGAAACATAAGAAGAATACAAAGAAACGCATATTCCTCCCGGGAGGAAAAATCCTGAATCCCCATAAAAGTCTCCGCAACGGGCGGAATTTTTTCCATTTTTACCAGAAGTGCATTTTCAACAATCTGGCATCCCATTTTTTCTGATGCAAACTGACGGATTTCCCCCAGTTCATCCCGTACTTTATAATATAATTCTTTCTCTTCGCTTTTCAAGATCCAGCGTTTTCTCAAAAGTGTCTCCAAACCTTCCATTATTCTATCTCCTCCTGAAACACAATCCGGAAATGAGGCATCGTCAGATTTCCATCTTCACAATGAAGTACACATTTTTCCTGCTCCTTACTTCGATCCAGAACATACCGCCTGCCGCTTTCTGTCCTTGCCATCAACGAACTGTCCTCCATTGCATTGGAAAGCCATTTCAGTAATATTTCACGAATCCTTGGTTCGATCACCGGCAGACCGGCGAAATCAATCTCTCCATCCTGTTCTAATGCCCGTAATTTTTCTGTTTCCTCTCTCTGCTTCTCCAGAATTCGTTTTCTTGCCTCTTTCTTATCCTCCGTACTCTCCCGGATCGCACTGCGGTTTGTCTTTTCCCGATAAGTTCGCACTCTCGGTTTCAATTTGATATCGAGAGGTGTTTCCTCATACACGCTTTGATTCATACTGTCGGTCTCCCGGATCAGATCCCCTTTCATATGAAACGGCTGTTCCAGTCCAAAGACCATCGCAGACATTTTATGTGCCTCTCCGATATCTTCACATTTCATAAACAATTCTGCCACTTTACGATACTCCTCCCGCCGGTTCGCTCCCATGGCATTCTTTTCACTGATCTGTGCGGCATACCGGGTGATCCTTCGTATAATATCATTGGTTGCATCAAATAATTTGGCTGCTTCATTCTCCTGTCCGTTTTCCTGGACAAACCAGTCATAAATGCTCTGATAACGTCCTGTTGTTTTTTCTAATATTTTTTCACGGGAAATCTCAACATCCATGCGTGGGATCGAAAGTTCATAATCTACAATTTTATCAAAAATCTGTTGTTTTATCTCATCCGGAAGCAGACGCAGTTCTTCGTCAATGGCTCCTACATTTCGCTGTAAACCTTTAATAAAATTTCTCAGATAATCAATCAGATGATCCTTAAATACCAGGAACTCCTTTGTCTGCATCATCTTCTCTGCCTTGACACTGTTAAGATCACGGATATAATCCTGATAATTCTGATTTAACCGCACAAAATCATTATTCAGATCCATCCACCAGGTATATACCTCTCCCGTATCCTTCTCTGCCATTGCCGGGAATCGTTCCACATGCCGCCGGATACGTTCCAAAAGTGTCGGCTCTAGCGAAGCTCCCTCCACAAACAGATTCTCCAGACGAACCACCAGACGCTCAATCTCAACACTATATTCTGACATCTGATAACGGAATTTTTTGTTTTTAAATTCCTCAATGGATGCCACTTTTCTGGTATCCTGAATCGTATTTAAATTCCTCCACTCTGTCAGCATTGCCAGATCCTGCTGGCATTGCTCCATCCGGTAATCCTCAAAATGCGGATCTTTTTTTAATTCTTCAAACACATCCTCCTGATATAGCCAATAACGGAGCTTTTCGTAATTATCAAAAAAAATGCGCATAATGCAGCGGTATCTGCTCACATTATCTGCATTTAGATACTTTACCTCTGTTAATGGCTTCATTAATTTATCTGTAATCTGCACGTTTCCCCTCCGGTCACTATAAACATTTCCATCAGACTCTCTTTACATCAGTTTGGGATAAAATATCTTTCGGTCCCAATATCATTAGTATAATATATACTCTTTCCCGTAGCAAGCGCATGCCGCCCCAGACACGGCATTTTTATAACTCTGCCGTGTCTGAAACGGCAAATTCTCTATTTTCAACTAATATTTGTCTCTATTTTCCCCATTAAATCATATACAATGACGAAATCAAGAAAAACCAGCATTTCCTCTCGACATACCCTTAACAGGGTGTTACAATCATTGCAAGTCAGAAATCGATCGTACATTCTCAGAAACAAAATCTGATAGGAAAGCTTTGAGATCTGCATTGATCAATAAGCTTTCATCTGACCTTTCAAAATTTCATTTTATTTTCAATGAACAAAACATCTTAGATTCTGTTATTGAAATTCAACGAAAAGTGGCATATAATAGGGAAAATATACGAGAAGTAACTTGTTCTGCACAACATTTTTATCACACACCATTCTGATTTCCAACATTCCCCGGATATGCTGTTTTCTACAGAAAGGAGCACTATTTGGGAGAGAAAGACATTTCAGAAAAGCTGCTTGCAGATTACGAGACGTCTTTGCTGATATTGTAAACGTTCTGTTATTTCACGGCGAGAGGCGGGTACATCCGGACTCCCTGCGATCCACCAAAACTGTATCTCATTATAAGGCGGATGACTCCAGAC
>JBNMJP010000029.1:0-14228 GCA_050873905.1 Jutongia sp.
CAGGGAGAACTTCATGAAGAAGTGGTAGTTTCCAAAATGGAAATACCCACTCCACACGGTGCGATTCCCGGGAAAACTCAGCTTTCCCCTACCAATTATTACAATCTGGACGCCATTATTTCCATTGGTTACAGAGTAAACTCCATTCAGGCAACCAGGTTCCGTATATGGGCAACCGGTATTTTGAAGGAATATATGATAAAGGGCTTTGCTATGGATGATGAACGTCTGAAACAGGGTAAAACAGCTTTTGGAAAAGACTATTTCCGTGAATTGCTGGAAAGAGTTCGCTCCATCCGTGCGAGCGAGCGCAGAATATGGCAACAGATAACCGATATCTTTGCAGAGTGCAGCATTGATTACAATAGAGATTCTGATACTGCATATCATTTTTATGCAACCATACAGAACAAATTTCATTATGCCATTACCGGTAAAACAGCGGCTGAAATCGTCTATAATCAGGCTGACCACACCAAGGAAAATATGGGCTTGACCACATGGAAAAATGCTCCCGATGGTCGTATTCTCAAATCTGATACACCGATTGCCAAAAACTATTTGGACGAAAAACAGATTCGTCAGTTAGAACGTGCTGTTACAGGATATTTTGATTACATAGAGGATTTGATTGAACGTGAAAACGTCTTTACTATGGAGGAATTTTCAAAAAGCGTGAACGAGTTCCTTGCGTTCCGCAGATATGATATCTTGAAAGATAATGGACGTATTTCCCATAAGCAGGCAGTGGAGAAAGCATATCAGGAATATGATATTTTTAACAAGACACAGCCGATAGAATCTGATTTTGATAAGATGGTCAAAGGATTGTCGAAGGCTGAAAAATAAACCGTAACAGGAAACGGCAGTTATGAAACGAGAAGTATTATTATTCATGAATTTATATCTGAAAAGCAAGTTATAATTCTCTTTTTAAAAACGTGTTTCTAAATAAAAAATGGTACAATAAAACTTACTTACTAATATTTCAAACCTGGAAGATGCATATAAAGAACTTTCGAGAAAAGAACATATTCATCTTCCAATAAAATCATATGTGCTAGGTGACAAATATTATGATGGTAAGATTCATATACTTACAGATCCTTTTGGTAAGCTAAAAGGCTATACAATCGAACTTCATGATAATACAGAACATTATAAAACTCTGGCATTGAAGGAGAGATATAATGACGAATTAGAGAAGGAAGTTGAGGAAAAAACAAGCCGAATAAAAACGATTCAGGAAAAAACTATACTTGGTATGGCGCAGATGGTGGAATCGAGGGATCTTAGCACAGGTGGTCATATTAAGAGAACTAGTGATGTTGTAAGGATATTTTCAAGCAAATTAGTTGATGCAAATCTTGGGCTTGACGTCCAATTTTTGAATTTTGTTATACGAAGTGCACCTATGCATGATTTAGGTAAAATTGGTGTAGATGATGCAGTACTTAGAAAACAGGGAAGATTCACTGATGAAGAGTATGCCAAGATGAAAAAGCATTCAGAAATAGGGTATCATATGGTCAGTGAAATATTATCTGGAATAGAAGAACCAGAGTTTGTTCGTGTGGCGGAAAATGTTGCGCACTATCATCATGAAAAAATCAATGGAACAGGATATCCAGAAGGATTAAAAGGGGAAGAAATTCCTATAGAGGCAAGGATAATGGCACTAGCGGATGTGTTTGATGCTTTAGTTTCTAAAAGATGTTATAAAGATGCATTTTTCTTATGAAAGGGCATATGAAATAATAGAAAAGGATGCAGGAACACATTTTGACAAGCAATTAGCAATGGTATTTCTATCTTGTAAAGAAGAGCTTGAAAGGTATTATAATGCAAGTGAAAAGTAGAAATATATGGAAGATAAAAAGCGCTAGATTCTTATTTTGAGAACGATAATAAATCTTTATTGCCAAAAATAAAAAAATCCCCTTGCGTAATGTATTGCTTGTTACGTTGCGTAATGTATTAATATTTGCAGCATAAGGAGGTGAAAGCTATGTCAAAATATACTACAGGAGAGATTGCTAATCTCTGTGGCGTTACGGTTCGAACGGTTCAGTATTATGATACCAGAGGAATTTTGATTCCAAGCGAGCTTTCAGAAGGAGGAAGGAGACTTTACTCGGAAGACAATCTGAAGCGTATGAAGATTATCTGCTTTCTGCGCGAATTGGATTTGCCAATCGATGCAATTTCTCAGATATTGAAAGAAGAACATCCCGAAAAAGTAATATCTCTTCTGGTTGAACAACAGGAGACTATCCTTTCGGAGGAAATATCTGAGAAGCATGAGAAACTTGCAAAGCTTCGTGAAATGAAAAGCGGACTGAACGGCAAATCTTTCTCTCTAGAATCTATTAGTGACATAGCCATAATTATGCAAGGTAAGAAAAAATTAAAAAAAATGCGTTGGACGATGCTTTTTACGGGGATTCCCGTCACAACATTGCAGTGGTTTTCTATTATATTCTGGATTATCAGAGGCATATGGTGGCCGTTTGTCATTTGGGTGATTGTGGCTACATTGTGGGGAACAATAATCAGTAGGTATTATTTCAAAAACGTAAAATACATCTGTCCGGAATGTCATGAGGTATTTAAGCCAACAATGAGGGAAGCCTTTTGGGCGAATCATACACCTACCACCCGTAAGCTGACTTGTTCCAAATGCGGGCATAAAGGCTTTTGTGTAGAAATCTGGGGAGGTGACGGTAAATGAGAGAGATAGAAAATATTGTTATTGGCAAAAGTGCTATTCCGTCGCTAATTATTACAGTCATTCTGATGGTTGCTATTCCTGTCATCTTTTTCATCTATTGGCGCAAGAACTATAAACAACAGACAAAAATCAGCTGGCTGATTGCCGGTGCTATTGGTTTTATTGTATCTGCTCGTGTGTTAGAACTTGGGGTACATATAGTCTGTATCGTTACGGATAATCCTATTTCTCGCTTTATTAATGGAAACACTATCGCTTTTGTCCTTTACGGAATCATCATGGCAGGTGTTTTTGAGGAGTGCGGACGTTATATTGTTCTAAAATACATAATGAAAAAGAACAGGATCCCTGAAAATGCAGTTATGTATGGAATTGGTCATGGAGGAATCGAGATATTGGCAGTTATTTTGCCTGCGATGATTCCATATCTTGCCGTTGCGGTGTTGTTCTCTGCGGGAGATATGGAAAATGCACTTAGTACATTGAATATAACAGAGGAAACTGCTTCCGCTGCACTTCCGTCTATTCAGGCCACTGCATCATTTGATTACGGAATGATGGCTATGAATGTTATTGAGCGCTTATTTGCGATGCTTTTGCATATCGGACTTACGGTGGTTGTATATTATGGTGTGGTAACCGCTAAGAAGATCTGTCTGCCAGTGGCAATCATCCTGCATATGTTGATGGATACATTCCCTGCGCTATACCAGAGAAGCGTAGTGCCACTTTGGACAGTTGAGCTATGGGCTGGTGTATGGACCGGAGTAGTTGTATTCATTGCAGTTAACCTTTACAGAAAAATGAAAAAGTCATCTTCTAGCGAGAGCATCTAGTAAGAAATTTCAGTTTATTCTCTCAATGGGATAGCTTTGAAAATTGAAATTTTATCTATGTGAAGAACTGAATAGTTTCCTATTTATCGGAAATATTTTTATGAAAAAATAATACATCAATTTGAACTACTCGAAAATTTTGAGTAGTTCAAATGAGGTCAACATATCTGTGCTAATTCCCCCGAATTCGGGGAAATTAAAATTTATAAGTTTTACAAAACAGTTCCGATTTTCTATCGGATTTCTCCTATTAGTGAGACAATAATTATTTATACAAACCAGCTTATTCGTGGTAGAATAAAACCACAGATAAACTGGTTGTTTGTTTTGAAAGGAGAATCTTATGAAAACCAAACAACCGGAACTAAACAAAATCACTGCACTCTACGAGAGATTATCCCGTGATGATGAGCAAAGCGGTGACAGCAACAGTATCATAAACCAGAAGAAAATGCTGGAGAAATATGCAACCGAACAGGGATTTACCAATCTGCGTCATTATACAGATGATGGCTGGTCGGGAACCAATTTTGACAGACCTGACTGGAAGCGTATGCTTGCAGACATTGAAGATGGTATTGTAGAATGTGTTATTGTAAAGGACATGAGCCGTATCGGGCGTAATTACCTTGAGGTAGGCTTTTATACGGAAGTGCTGTTTCGAAAGAAAAATGTTCGATTTATCGCCATTTCCAATAATGTGGACAGTGCCCTGAACGATGGCAGTAACGAATTTGCCCCATTTCTTAACATTATGAATGAGTGGTATGTAAGAGATACCAGTCGGAAAATAAAATCCGTTCTTCATAATAAGGGAATGGACGGAAAGCATCTGACAAGTAATGCAATCTACAGTTACAAGAAAGATCCTGATGACCCAGATCGTTGGATTATTGATGATGAAGCTGCCGCTGTGGTAAGACGAATTTATCAGCTTATCATAGAAGGAAACGGACCGATGCAGGTAGCAAGGATACTGAAGGATGAAAAAATCGAAAGACCTTCCTACTATCTTGCAAAGCAGAATCTTGGAACCTGTCGGGGAAGCTGTGACATGGGCAGACCATATATATGGACTGCCACTACTGTTTCAGACATTGTAAGAAAGCCTGAGTATATGGGGCATACTGTGAATTTCCGTACCAAGAAATTATCCTATAAGGATAGAAATTCCGTTCATAATTCACCGGAGGACTGGATTATTTTTGAAAACACACAGGACAATTACACCTGCTCCACTGACAGTAAGGCAATCCTATGATTCATGAATTTGTTGATAAAATCGTGGTACACGAAGTGGACAAATCTACCGGTGACAGAATACAGCAGATTGATATTTATCTCAAGTATGTGGGTAAACTGGATGTCCCGATGCCGGAGCTTACCCCCGAACAGATAAAAGAAGAAGACCGCAAACGCCGTAAGCGTGCATGGAACCGTACTTATATGCGTCGCAAATACGAGCGTGAAAAGGCGGAACGTGAAGCACAAGAAAAAGGGTTATCTGAGGCAGTCGGATAGACTGTCCCAGAAATAACCCTGTGAAAGTGATACATGTCTCTCTTTAAGGTCACGCTTTCTTCTGAAGCCATATCCGCATTCCCGTAAGCACTGCCAGCAGGATCGCCACACTTAATAAAAGTACGACCCACCAAATCTGGATAAATGCCGCCAAAATATAGCCCACAACACAAACGGCCGCCACCACTGCCGCATAGGGAAGCTGTGTCGATACATGATTCATATGATTACACTGTGCCCCCGCCGAGGACATGACCGTTGTGTCCGAAATCGGGGACACATGATCACCGCACACCGCTCCGGCCAAAACTGCAGACACGGAAATGATCATCATTTCCATATGTCCCTGCTCCGGAAACATGGCAATCACAATCGGTACAAGAATCGCAAAGGTTCCCCAGCTTGTCCCTGTAGAAAATGCCAGAAAGATTGCTATCACAAAAACGATCATTGGGATAAACAGGCTGGCAGATGCATTCTGTCCTACAACACTCTTAACAAATGTACTGATTTCCAAATGATCTCCAATCCCCTTCAATGCCCATGCAAAGGTCAGGATCGCCATTGCCGGAACCATCAGACGAAAGCCCTCTACAAAGCTGTCCATAAAATCCTGAAATGTCAGTACCTTTCGTGGCAGATACCAGATCATACAGAATAATATCGTAACAAGTCCCGCAAAGATCAGACTCCGCTCGGAATCACAGCCGGAAAATGCAGCAACAACATTGGTTGCTCCTCCTAAAAAGCCGGTATAGATCATGGCTCCGATTGCAGATACGATCAACAATAAAACCGGCAGGATCAGATCCGCCACGCGGCCCTTTTCATTGATCTCTTCCTGCTTTTCCTCTTTGATATTCTCTGATCCGGAGGTGAAAAGATCTCCCCTCTCCGCATTTATTTCATGCTTTTTCATCAGACCAAAATCAAAGCCGGTCAGGATCAGATATAAGACCATGATCAGGGTCAGGATCGCATATAAATTGTACGGAATTGTCCGCAAAAATAAACTAAAACCAGTCAGGGATGATCCCTTCGGCACATAGGAATTCACTGCCGCTGCCCAGCTTGAGATAGGTGCAATAATGCAGACAGGAGCTGCCGTGGCATCAATGATATATGCCAGCTTCGCCCGGGATACCTTATAGCGGTCTGTCACCGGGCGCATCACTGAACCTACGGTCAGACAGTTAAAATAATCATCCACAAAAATCAGCACACCCAGTCCCATAGTTGATAATAATGCAATCTTTTTGTTTTTGATTTTGGAGATCGCCCACTTTCCATAGGCGGCAGAACCACCGGAACGGGACATCAACACAACCACCATTCCAAGCATTACCATAAAAAATAAAATATTGATATTCATGCTGTCCTTAATGGTGTCAAAAATCACGGTAAATGCCGTCCATGTGTGAAACTGTGCATACATAAAGGAACCCACCACAATTCCCACAAACAGCGAGCTGTAAACCTCTTTTGTGATCAAAGCAAGCACGATTGCCAATATTGGTGGCAGCAATGACCAGATTGTTCCTGTAAACATAATTTTACTCTCCCTCCACCGGAATAACTTCTCCGAAATCAAAGTCCACATAATCCTCCGGAGTAAACCGGTGATAGATCACATGACAGCCCTCAAAGGTAATGCAATAGCGGTAATCATTTGGTTTATTGTCCCGAAAATAGAACAGATAATCAAAATCATCCCCTGCATAACTGCCCTCAAACACCTGATCGGAATACTGTGCAAACAAATTTTCCACATCCTGCAGAGTACAGCCGTGATGTGCGATCGTCTCAATAAATTTCACCAGAAAATCGTCCTCTTCCTGATGCTCATGGACATACTCCACTCCCTCCGGTGGAATCTGGATACAAAATCTTTCCTTTTTCGAAGATGCCGTAATCCCGCCAAAGTGCGCTCTTGTAGCCTCCGAAAACTCCTTCATCCGTTCCAGCATTTCTTCCTCGGTGCAATCCAACTCCAGCAGATGATTCAGAGAGGATAACGGATAATACAGCCGCAAAAGCTCCTTACGATAACCAAGCTTCACCTGCTCCTCCAGAATCAGGTCTCTCAAATTTTTTTCTAATTTTTGAATATTCATAATCGGATATCATCCCTTCTATTCTTAAACCGGCAATGGGCCTGCCAGATCCTTCACGACCTCTCCGGCAATGATCAGTCCCGCTACGGATGGAACAAATGCCACACTGCCCGGAATATCACGACGCTCTGTACATTTGTGCTTTGCTCCCGGCGGGCAGATACAGTTTGTCCTGCAGCTGATACTCATGTCCTCCAAAGGACGAATCGACTTCTCGGTAGAATAAACCACCTTCAGATCCTTGACATTTCTTTTGCGAAGCTCCCGGCGCATAACTCTCGCCAAAGGGCAGATCGTTGTCTCGTAAATATCTGCCACCTGAAACTTCGTGGGATCCAGCTTATTTCCCGCTCCCATGCTGCTGATCACCGGCACGTTTGCCTCTTTCGCCCGCATAATGATGTCCAGTTTGGCAGTCACGGTATCCACTGCATCCACCACATAGGAATACTCGGAAAAGTCAAATTCATCCGCATTTTCCGGCAGATAAAAGCATTGTCTGACTTCCACCTGTGCCTGTGGATTAATATCAAGAATGCGGTCACGCATCACATCTGTTTTATATTTTCCAACGGTGCTGCGGGTCGCGATGATCTGACGATTGAGATTGGTCAGACATACCTTATCATCATCGACAAGCACAAAAGAACCCACACCGCTTCTGACAAGTGCCTCCACGACATAGCCGCCGACGCCGCCAATACCAAAAACTGCCACCTTTGCCGATGCCAGCCGGTCGATTCCTTCCTTTCCCAATAAAAGCTGTGTTCTGGAAAATTGATTTAACATATTAATAACCATGCCTTTCTAATCCCCTGCAGACCTTGGCCCACGGGATTAATTCTTTCGTAACGCATTCCATAGCCTTACTCAGTGTACCACAATCATTGATATTATGATATCCCCTTTTTCCTATTTTTAATGTATGGATCATATCTCCGGGAATTTTCAGCTAAAAAAATACATTCGTGTCGTTTAGTGTGATTTTTTTATATTTTTTCGTGTGATTTAGTGTAATTTTTAGATAAAAATTCATTGATTTTTACACGAATCATTTGTATACTTTAATTATCAACTTTAAAAGGAGAGATCGGATATGTATCGCAAACTCATGACTTACTTAGAATACTGGAAAATCAGCACCCACCGCAAGCCTCTTATTTTGCAGGGAGCAAGACAGGTTGGGAAAACATACTCAATTTTGGAATTCGGACGACTTCACTATGATAATGTTGCCTATTTTAACTTCGAAACAGATCCTAAGCTGAACGAAACCTTTGCTGAAAGTCTCGATCCCGATTATCTTTTACCGATTCTATCTCATATTGCCGGAGAAACGATTGTTCGCGAAAAAACACTGATTGTTTTCGACGAAGTTCAGCTTTGTGAGCGTGCTCTCACATCCCTGAAATATTTTTGTGAAAGTGCTCCCGACTATCATATTATCGTTGCAGGCAGTCTCCTTGGCGTTGCTGTAAACCGTTCTGCCTTTTCCTTTCCTGTTGGCAAAGTCGATATCAAGACTTTATATCCTATGGATATGGAAGAATTTATGCTGGCATTAGGAGAAGATGACCTTGTGCAAAGGATTAGAACCTGTTTTGATACAAATACGCCGCTTCCTTCGGCACTTCACACCACTGCCATGAAGCTTTACCGACAATATCTGATTGTTGGCGGCATGCCAGAATGTGTTTTACAATTTTCCCAAACAAAGGACTATATTCTGATCCGGCATACTCAGGATACCATTCTGGCCAGTTATCTAAACGATATGAGCAAATACAACAACTTAAACGAAATAAAAAAAACACGACTCACCTATGATAATATTACTGTTCAGCTCTCAAAGAAAAACACAAGATTTCAATACAAACTGATCAAAAAAGGAGGTCGGGCTTCCGAATTCGAAAATGCAATCGAATGGCTTTGCTTGTCCGGCATCGTATCTCAAGTTTATAAGGTAGAACAAATTAAAAAGCCTCTGGAAAATTATCGGGACATTGATGCATTTAAAATATACGTATCAGATTTAGGACTTCTTTGTGCAAAAAAAGATCTTGCACCAAATGATATTTTGTATATGGTAGAAGAGCTCGATGACTTTAAGGGTGGTATGGCAGAAAATTATGTCAATGTTCAACTCACAATCAACGGATACCGTACTTACTATTGGGAATCCAAACGCGGTGCAGAAATTGATTTCATTATTCAAAGAAATGGTCAATTAATTCCTATTGAAGTAAAATCTGCCGATAACACAAGAGCAAAAAGTCTTGGAATTTATATGGCCACCTACAATCCAGCTTATGCGATCAAACTTTCTGCTAAGAATTTTGGATTTGAAAATAATAAAAAAATCGTCCCCCTGTATGCAGCATTTTGTATTTAATGATTTTGGTAACAAAGAATCCTTGGTCTCCAATTGATACCACCGATCTCCCTCTTACCCCATCACCTGTAAAAGCACCATATAAAATGCCGTACTCCCCACAATGCTTAACAATGTATTCTTCTTCCAGAGATGGAGAAGTACGCAGACTCCCACCGCCAGAAGCTGGCAAAGACCTGTCCCGCCGAAATCCATCGGAACGGATTTCAGACAGTACACGATCAGCACCGCCATGATCGCCGCCGGAAGGATTTTCCCCAGATAATGGACCGCCGCCGGGATTTCCTGTTTTTTTCCAAGAAGTGTAAAGGGCAGTACCCTCATAAAAAGAGTGCAGACTGCCGCCAATGCGATTGCTGTCAATGCCTGAATATTACTCATCTTCCATAACCTCCCCACTCATTTTCCCTCGAACTGCCAAAAGAATCCCCGATACCAAAATCAGCGTCGGCAGTAAAAAGTAATCCAGTCCTACGATCAGAAGAAGCACCACGCCACAGCCAAGTCCCAGAAGTGCCGGTATATGGCTTTTCGCTGCTTTCCATTGATCCACAAATATCGTTACAAACAATGCCGTGAGACCGATGGTGAGAAGAGACGCACCGCTGCTTAAAAATGTGATCAGAACAAACTGGAATGCCCCGGTATACACCGTCATGCTCACAAGCAGAGACCAGCCCCAGCGGTAGCCCGCCTCCTGCATTAAAAGTCCATAGGACATGCTCACAAACAAATAACTTCCCATAATGGGCAAAGCCCGCCAGAATGCCTGACGGACTGTGTCCTTATGAAATATTCTCCGTTGATTTCCGGCTTTTTCTTTTTTACTGAATATTTGCATTATCTTTCTCCATGTAGATACTTAATCTTCCTCTTTTTCTTTGTTCTAATTGTCCGGAACTGCATAATTCCTTGAGAATCCGAAACGCCTTGGTAGAGCCTGCTCCAAGAAGCTTTTCCGCCTCTTTTCTGGTGATCACTTTATTCTTTCTGACATAATCAAGAAGCTGCTGCTTTTCGTCCGGAACAGACATCATATAATTTACAGGAACCTCGCGAACCACAAATGAAGGCTCTTCTATTTCTTCATTTCGATTGGGTAACGTCACCCGAAAAACGCCTTTAGCTGTTTCAAACTTCGGCTGCTCTTGCCGGTTTTTATATGCCCTCTGAATCCTCCCGATGCCGGTTCCATAGCTCTCGATCAGCTTCATACGATAGAATACAGCTGCCAGACCCGGATTTCTCGACTGCGAAACTCCAAGAAAAATGGAATTGATCTCCAATCCCGGAACCAGACCTCCCAGTGAAACAAATTCCATCCGGTCCTCATAAATATTGATCAGATTACTTCCGCTAAAGGAATAATCTCTATGAACAATACTGTTAAGCAATGCCTCTCGGATAGCCTCCTCGGGATAATCCCTGGTATCGGTCCGGTCTAACCCGGAAAAGCTCGCTTTGGTTTTATTGGTCATGTCAACATATTGGTAAACATCCTCCAACTGCTTTAAAAGAGAACCCGAAAACTCTTTGCGATCCCGGAAAATCTCTTTGTCTTTTCCCTGAAATAATGCTATTTTGGTCGTCACCTCACACTGATCAGATAACAACAAAGCCAGATTGGTATACAATCCGTCCTCACCAATCAATTTCATCGTCCGCATCTGGGCATCTCCAATCTCAAATCCTCTGAGCTCCATTTCCCGATAGAATTCATGAAAGGTCAACTCCTGTGTCATGCTCCGGCACAACTCAAATGATCTCCCGCTGTTCTGAAGAAGCATCTCGCGGATTCCTTCCTCCGTCATAGGCTGCGAAGAACTGCCCTTTCTAACGTACACGCCTCCGGGCTTCAATCCCTTTTCTCTCAAATAATACGGACGATTTGTCCCTGTTGTGATCTGAATTTCAATTACATTCCTGCCCTCGACAATAACACTGTCTACCCTGACAAAAGGCATAACATCCGGAGCAATCGCATCTTTCAGGGAATTCACAATGCGGAGCATAACCTCATCCGGATCATCTACGCCCTTGACAGCACCATTATTACATATCCCAACAAAAACTGTGCCACCCTCGGCATTTGCAAATGCAATTACTTCTTTTTTTATATCTGAAACATATTCCTGCTTATATTCTGTATTTAACTTCTCACCTGACGTCTCACTCATTCTTTCTCTCCTTTCTCACTTTTTACCATTATAAGAAAGAAAGAAAAGAAAGTCAATGAACACTTTCTATGTTTTTATCTCCGGATATATCTCTCCGCCTCCGTCGCTGCATTGGCTCCATCTGCTGCCGCCGTGATCACCTGGCGAAGTGCCTTGGTCCGCACATCTCCGGCAGCAAAAAGTCCCTGGGCAGAAGTGATCCCCTGCTCTCCTGCTACCACATAGCCATACTCGTCAAGCTCTGCAACGCCCTGAAGCAGTCCGGTCACCGGCTCCATTCCCACTGCCGCAAAGACACCGGCTGCCTCCAGCTTCTTACCATTATCCAGCACCACAGCCTCTACCCGTTGCTCCCCCTGAATCTCCTGTACTCTGGCATTCGTCAGGATCTCAATATTTTCTGCATCCTTTACCTTCTGCACGGTTCCGGCATTTCCACGAAACTCGTCACGGCGATGGATCAGATACACCTTCTCGCAGATCTGTGACAGATAAAGAGCATCATCCAGTGCCGTATCGCCACCGCCGATCACTGCTGTCGTTTTTCCCTGAAAAAATGCACCGTCACAGGTAGCACAGTAGGACACACCTCTGCCGGAAAGCTTGTCCTCTCCCGGTACATTCAAATGACGATGGGATGCACCAGCCGCATAGATCACGGTCTTTGTCTCCAAAACATCCCCGCCTGCCAGAAGTACCTTCCAATAGCCATCGGACTGCTCCAGCTTCGTGACCTCTTCCTCCAGAAAGGTTGTTCCCAGATTTTCAGCATGCTCCCGGAATTTTTCTCCCAGAGAATATCCGTCAATCCCCGGAAGCCCCAGATAATTATCCACCTGGCCGCTCTCCGCGATCTGCCCGGTTCCACAATATTCTTTTTCGATCACAAGGATATCCAGACCGGCACGTCTGCCATAAACTGCGGCAGATAATCCCGCCGGTCCACTTCCTATAATTATAATATCTTTCATATCTGTTTTCCTTTCCCGTTTTTCTCTTTCCAAAACCAAAGATACCGATAATGCCTTATCCTGTATCGCCAAGAAACATTATCGGTATTATTTTTATTATTTAGATTACATAAAATCCGGCTTCTTCCGTCTGCTCTTCTTCCCAGTCCAAAAGGTCCTGCAGTGTAATATTATCTACAATATCATTGACGGCTTTTCCCATTTTGTCCCAGACACGGTTGATCACGGAGGCCTTTTCCATTTCATTGGAGGTGTCCGAAGAAAGGGACATTAAATCTCCCTCCGTCTGCCGCAGGATCATTCCCACAGTGTACTCCCCCGGTGTTTTTTTCAGCAGATAACCACCCTGAGGCCCACGGACGCTCTTTACAAAACCAGCTTTGTTGAGCACGGAAATAATCTGCTCCAGATATTTTTCTGAAATCTGCTGACGTTTTGCGGTTTCTTTTAATGGCACCGGCACGCCGCGATTATGATTCGCCAGATCCAGCATCAGGATCAAGGCATATCTTCCTCTGGTAGAAATCTTCATATGGAACTCCTTTACTATATCATCCAGAAATTGTCAGTGCATATAATTCTACGGTATGTCTCAAATTTGGACCACTTGTTAAAGAACTCTAAATGGTTCTCCTTGTCCAGATTTTTGTACTCGTATAAATAATTATCCAGATCAGCCTTAACACGGATACGAAGAGCAAAACCTCTCTCATCCAGCACCGGAAGTCCTGTGTACTGATAATCGGACAGTGGAATGATATCCTCGATAACACGGTTACGGATCAGAATAACGGCATCGCTGTCTGCTGCAAGAATATCAAAGTAATCCGGATACTTGAAGCTGTCGCCCTCGATCGGTACGGTATCTCCTACATGGTATGTCTTATCCTGTGTATTCACCTTGGACAGGAATGCATTTTCCAGGTTGAAGTAGAACTCCTCGAAGATATAACCGCCTGTCTTAATATCATCCTTCTGGAAGTAAGGAACCTCGCCGTCCTCGGAAACATCCTCTACCACACCACATGCGGAGGTTGCGTGGCTGATACGGTCGATCAGGATCAGCTCACCCAGTGTCTTGTTGGTCTTAAACTTATCAACAACCAGCTTCTCGGAAAATTCCAGATGGCATACGGCAATCTCATTTTTCTCTACATGATCCGCCGGAATGTGCTCACCGCTGTTGACATCGATCTTATACTCAATGCTCTTTAAGATACCCGGAATCTTTTTGGTTCCAAGCTTAACAAGATACTCCTTGCCCAGGGATAACGGCTCGTCATCCATCCAGAGAAGTGTTGTTGTAACATTTTTGGTGTATGGCAGATCCTCGTCATTGGTAAGCACGCAGCCACGGCTTACATCCACCTCACGGTCAAGCTGGATGGTTACTGCCTGTCCTGCCTCTGCCTCCTGCACCTCGGTATCTCCGTTCAGGATTGACTTAATGGTTGCCTTCTCATCGCTCGGCAGTGTGGTGATGGTC
>JBNMJP010000030.1:0-14186 GCA_050873905.1 Jutongia sp.
GATGGCACACTACAGCATGTGAAAAATGCATTTGAGTTTATATAGGAGATTTAGATTATGGATCTGATACGAAAAAGCAGGGAAGAATTTGTGGCAGAAGGAAAGCCATATGCTGTTGGTTATGATGATAAAGAAACTGTTCTGGAGAAGGAAGCGAAAGTGCCATATCTTCACTTTTATCCCTTCGACCGGCAGGAGTGGCTGCAGCTGACTTTTTCTACCAGACTGGGGGGTGTCAGCAAAGGATATTTATCCACCCTGAATCTGGGCTGGGACAGGGGAGAGCCACGGAAAAATGTCTGTGAGAATTATCGTAGATACTGTGCATCTGTTGGCAGCAAAGCAGAAAAACTGGTGTTATCCGATCAGGTTCATGAAACAACAGTCCGGTATGTGGATGAAAGGGATTGTGCCGGAACAGAGATTGTAAAGAAACTAAAGGGTGTGGATGGAATGATCACAGATATTCCAGAGCTTCTGTTAGCCACTTCTTATGCAGACTGCGTACCTCTGTTTTTTTGTGATCCGGTAAAAAGGATCATTGCATCGTCTCACTCCGGCTGGAAAGGAACTGTGGCTGGCATTGGTGCAGAGACGATCCGAAAGCTGCAGGAGATGGGCTGTCAGCCGGAGAATATCGAGGTTCTGATCGGACCATCCATCTGTCAGAAATGCTATGAGATCAGTGAGGATGTGGCGAAGCAGTTTGCGACAGCATATGAAGCAGAGGAGATGGAACAGATCCTGCAGAAGGGCAGAGTGACCGAAGAGGGAGAGCAGAAATACCAACTGGATCTCTGGGCGGCAAATTGGTTTCAGTTAAAAAGAGCAGGGGTGCAGCCGGAGCATATTCATTTAGCAGGAGTATGTACCTGCTGTAATCATGAACTGCTGTTTTCCCACCGGGCAAGCCACGGAAAAAGAGGTAATCTAAATGGTTTTTTACGGATTTTATAATAGCTTATTTTACCTGTTCCTTAAGACGTTTCTTTACAAGCTCCTGAATCCGGCTGGTCGCATCCAGAATATTATTGACCGAGGTGTCATGGTTTAAGGTGTCAATGATCAGAGAAATATATGCACTCATATCGACATTGACATAATACTGCTTGTGGAGCAGTTCATTTGGACAATGTACCAGATTTGTGGTGTAGATATTATCGAAAATCCCCTTTTCGTAGGCTTCGTCAATCTTTTCCAGTCCGTTGGAGAATAAGCCGAAGGTTGCACAGATGATCACCTTGGTAGCCCCGCGTTTTTTCAGCTCTTCGGCAGCATCCATGATAGTCTGGCCGGATGCGATCATATCATCTAACAGGATAATATTTTTGCCGGAGAGGTCATTTCCGAGAAATTCCACCGAAACAATCGGATGCTCTCCATTTACAGTAATAGAATAATCTCTTCTGCGGTAGAAGGTGCCCATGTTCACGCCTAACAGGCTGGCATAATAAACAGCGCGGCCCATGCCGCCTTCGTCCGGGCTGACGATCATCAGATGGTCTGCATCCACCGGCATCTCCGGGTTTCGTTCGAAAATTTCGCGGATAAACTGATATGAGGTATAGAAATTATCAAAGCCGTGGATCGGAATCGCATTTTGTACACGGCTGTCGTGGGCATCAAAGGTAATGATGGTCTCAACTCCCATTTCCGTCAGTTCCTGCAGTGCCTGGGCACAGTCAAGAGATTCATTGGCGGTACGGACGTTCTGGCGTCCTTCATACAGATACGGCATGATCACGGTGATACGTCGCGGAGCACCGCCGCAGGCCATGATAACACGCTTCAAGTCCATAAAATGATCGTCCGGAGACATCTGGGAGATACTTCCATGCATTTTGAAAAGCTCGCTGTAGTTGACCGTATCCGCAATGATAAAAAGATCGGTTCCCCGGATGGACTGGTTGATCACTGCACGTCCTTCGCCGGTACCAAAACGCGGACAGTCGTAGGAGACAAGATAATCGTCTCTGTCATATTCCTGCATTTTAAAAGAAGACTTGCAGGAGCCTGCCTCGGAAAGAGCTTTGTGACGGCGTTCAATGATAAGCTGGTTGATCTTTTCTCCAAGTTCCTTGCAGTTATTTAAGGCAATAATACGAAGAGGTGCCACTAATAACGAATCATGATAATTTATGTTTGACATATTTCTTCTCCAATCTGAAAAATTTCAATCCTATTCAAAAATATATCGCTTTTCGGTGTATCCGTCAATGGTTGCTTTTTGAATTCTCGGTGAATTTTTCTCAAAGGGCTTTTCATTTTTGGTGGTTTATGATATAAATTAGTATGGTGTTGTATGATTACGGACTATTATATTCGTTAATAATTTATTAGATCATTGGAGGTATTATTTTGAGAAAAACAAGTCAGATCGCACTTTCGGTGCTTTTATGTGTAACCGTAGCCTTTACTTCAGGCTGCAGCGTAGGAAAGAAGAAAACAGCCGAAAAGGCAGATTCAGAGTATGTTACATTGGGAGAATACAAAAAGATTTCTGTGAAAAAATCTGAGATTGATGAACAGGTACAGAAGCAGATTGATTCTACTTTGGACACTTATGCAGAGTATAAAAAGAAAAAGACCGGCAAGGTGAAGAAAGGGGATACTGTCAATATTTATTATGTGGGTAAGGTAAATGGCAAAAAGTTTGATGGTGGATCCTGCACCAAGAAGGATAATCCGGATGGATATAACCTGACCATTGGTTCCGGCACATTTATTCCCGGTTTTGAAGATGGTCTGATCGGGGCAAAAGTTGGAGAAAAGCTGGATGTCAAGGTGACATTTCCGGACAGTTATTCCAACAATCCGGATCTCGCAGGCAAGAAAGCGGTATTTCATGTAACGGTAAATTATATTCAGGGGAAAAAGATCCTGCCGAAGCTGACAGATGAATTTGTGACAAAAAATCTGACCTCTTATAAGTCTCTGGAGGATTATGAGTCAACACTGCGTCAGAAATCCACAGAGGATCTGGCATGGGATAATGTATACAACGCATCCAAGGTAAAGGAGTATCCAAAAAAGAGAACGAAAGAGATGTACGATCAGCTGTATACCTCTATTAATTATTATCTGGAGCAGAATAATTACACAATTTCGGATTACCTTTCTGCACAGAAGACGACTTCGGCAGATTTTAAGAAGGACCTGAATAAGACGGCCAAAGAGGATGTGGGGAAGCAGCTTGTTTACGGAGCAATTGCAGAAAAAGAAAATATAAAAATTTCCGATAAGGAATATAAAAAAGAATTGAAGAGCTATCTTTCCACTTATAACTGTAAAGATGAGGATGCCTTAAACAAGCAGTTTCATAATTTTTACGGAACCGATGCCAAGGACCTGATTATGGATGATCTGTTGTACAAGAAAGTGAAGTCCTATCTGGCAGATAACGTCGTGGAAAAATAATTTTGGAAAGGAGACTGCGTAAAATGGCAAAACCAATCGTAGCAATCGTGGGGCGTCCAAATGTGGGCAAATCCACATTGTTTAATATGATGGTGGGAGAACGTATCTCCATCGTCAAGGATACGCCGGGTGTCACCAGAGACCGGATCTATGCGGATGTGACCTGGCTGAATCACAGCTTTACCTTGATGGATACCGGTGGTATTGAGCCGGAGACCAATGATCTGATGCTGAAGCATATGCGGGAGCAGGCGGAGATGGCTATTGAGATGGCTGACGTCGTACTTTTTCTGACCGATGGAAAGACAGGACTGGTAGATGCAGATTACCAGGTGGCAGACATGCTTCGGAAATCCCACAAAAAAGTTGTTCTTGTGGTAAATAAGATCGATAACTTCGAAAAACAGAGCATGGATGTTTACGAGTTTTATAATTTGGGAATTGGAGAACCATTCCCAATTTCCTCTATTGGTAAGATCGGTGTGGGAGAGATGTTAGATGAGATCGTGCATCTGTTCCCGGAGGATCTGGAGGAAGAGGAGGACGAGCGTCCGAGAGTTGCCATCGTCGGAAAGCCAAATGTTGGCAAGTCCTCTATTATCAACAAGCTTCTGGGGGAGAACCGCGTGATCGTATCCGATATCGCAGGAACCACCAGAGATGCCGTGGATACGGCCGTAACCTGGGAAGGTAAGGAATATGTCTTTATTGACACGGCAGGACTCCGCCGCAAAAATAAGATCAAAGAAGAAATCGAGCGTTATTCCATTCTTCGTACGGTGTCTGCCGTGGAGCGTGCCGATGTGGTAATGCTGGTGATCGATGCTACTGAGGGCATCACTGAGCAGGATGCCAAGATTGCCGGGATCGCTCATGACCGTGGCCGTGGCATGATCATTGTCGTCAATAAATGGGATGCCGTGGAGAAGGACAATAATTCGGTGAAGAAATATACCAATGATATCCGTAAGGTGCTTTCTTTCCTGCCTTATGCGGAGATTGTATTTGTATCGGCAAAGACCGGTCAGAGACTTCCGAAGCTGTTTGATACGTTAGAGGTAGTCATTCAGAATCATTCCCTGCGTATTGCGACAGGTGTGCTGAATGATATTCTCGCAGAGGCTGTGGCAATGCAGCAGCCGCCGTCAGACAAGGGACGCAGGCTTAAGATTTATTATATGACACAGGTCAGCGTCAAACCGCCGACATTTGTTATCTTTGTAAACAGTAAAAAGCTGATGCATTTTTCATACACCAGATATCTGGAAAATAAAATACGTGAGGCGTTTGGTTTCTCAGGAACACCTCTGAAATTTTTCGTGAGGGAAAGGAAGGAAAATTAATCATGGCTGCTTATCTTATCTGCCTGATCGTTGGATACTTCTTTGGATGTATCTCAACGGGATATTTTGTGGGAAGATTTTATCATATGGATATCAGAACGAAGGGGAGCGGCAATGCAGGAACGACCAATGTACTGCGAAATCTCGGCAAGCTTCCGGCACTGATCACCTTTGTGGGAGATCTGGCGAAGGCGTTCGTGCCGATCCTTGTGATCCGACTGGTATTTGCACCGGAGCAGTGGTATCTCTGGTGCCTGTACTGCGGTCTCGGTGTGGTTCTGGGGCATAATTATCCGTTTTATCTGGGATTTAAGGGCGGCAAGGGTATTGCCGTGACAGCAGCGGTTGTAATGTCTGCGTGTCATCCATTGATGATCCCGATCGGACTTGCCATATTTATCATTATGGTGGCATTGACCCGTTATGTATCGGTGGGCTCTCTTTTTGTAGCCTGGTATATTCCTGCCAATACCCTTGTATTATATAGGGACAACCCCCATTTCGTACATATGATGGTACTCAGCCTGATCTTTACGGCACTGGCATATTTCCAGCACCGTAACAATATCGTCCGGCTGATCCATGGAAATGAAAATCCGCTTTGGGGCAAGAAAAAGAACGAACAATAGGTGTGTTTATAAAAGATTGGAGAATGGCTTATGAGTAAGGTGAGTTTTCTGGGGGCCGGAAGCTGGGGGACAGCACTGGCAATTATGTTAGCAAAAAATGGACATGATGTAACTCTTTGGTCTGCCATCGAGTCAGAAATTGATATGCTGGCGGAATACAGAGAGCACAAAAACAGACTGCCGGGAGCAAAGCTGCCAGATTCTATCCGGATGACAAAGGATTTAAAGGCAGCGTGTACCGGATATGATTTGATCGTCTTTGCGGTGGCATCTCCTTTTGTACGTCAAACGGCGAAAAATGCCAGTCCGTATATTGGGGAGGGACAGCGCATTGTAAATGTGGCAAAGGGCATTGAGAATGATACCCTCTGCACGTTGAGAGATGTGATCCTTGCTGAGATACCGCAGGCAGATGTTTCAGTTTTATCCGGACCAAGCCACGCAGAGGAGGTCGCAGTAGGTGTTCCGACGACAGTTGTAGTTGGTTCGGTGAAGAGAGAATCTGCGGAGCTTGTGCAGGAGATTTTTATGAACGACAGATTTCGTGTATATACCAGCTCAGATATTATCGGGATTGAGTTAGGAGGAGCTATTAAAAATGTCATTGCTCTGGCGGCAGGTGTCATTGATGGGATGGGATTTGGAGATAATACCCGTGCGGCACTGATCACCAGAGGAATCACAGAGATCAGCCGTCTTGGTGTGAAGATGGGGGGACGGATGGAGACCTTTATGGGACTTTCCGGAATCGGAGATCTGATCGTGACTTGTACCAGTGAGCATAGCAGGAATCATACGGCCGGTTACCTCATTGGCAAGGGATATACCACGGAGGCGGCCATGAAGGAGGTCAATCAGGTGGTTGAGGGTGTTCATTCCGCAAGGGCGGCGATGGCACTGGCGCAGAAATATCAGGTCAGTATGCCGATTGTGGAGCAGATCAATAAAGTTTTATTTGAGAATCTGCCAATTCTGGATGCGGTACATGGTTTGCTGGTAAGGGACAAGTGTAACGAATATCCGGGACTGGACTGGAACGAATAAACAGCTTTTCCATTCATATAATATGATACAAGGAGGCAGGCAGATAGCAGTGTATGTTTTCATATAAATTGCTATTTACCGATCTCTGTATCATGGGAATGGAGGAGATTATATGCAGCAGATGGATCAACAAATGACTCGTCAGCAGAAAATAATGGCGGCAAAGGCATCTTTCCAACAGACAGGTGACAATGCCGGCTTTTTCTATAAAGGGGATTTCCAAAGAAATTTTAAGGGAAATTCCTTTGAGGAGGCCGGAGCTATAGGAGAGGATAATCCACAGACAACGGTATTTCATTTTGGTTTAGTGCGTTTTATGGCATCCCTGATGCTGCTGTTACTTCTGTTGGCAGCATTTTCCGGGGATTATTCTTATCGGGGCTTTGGACAGGAGTATGTCCGAAAGTGTATGGCGGATGAGTCTGTCTGGAATCGTCTGGAAAGCAAGGTACAGAAGGTTTATCAGGATGTCAGGCAAAAGCAGCTTCAAGGGGAAACACTTGGAAAAGAAAGGACTTCAAAAATACATGAGTAAGAGAAAATTAGCATTGTCGGATGAGATACTTTTATCGGTGGAAAAACCGGCGAGATATATTGGAAATGAGATCAATATGGTCAAAAAGGATCCGGCAGAGGTGGATGTGCGGTTTTGTATGTGCTTCCCGGATGTGTATGAGATTGGAATGTCTCATCTGGGGATTCAGATCATATATGATATGTTTAATCAGTGGGATGATGTGTATTGTGAGAGAGTTTATTCCCCATGGGTGGATCTGGATCGTATTATGAGAGAAAAACATATCCCGCTTTTTGCACTGGAAACACAGGAGCCCATTAAGAATTTCGATTTTCTGGGAATTACACTTCAGTACGAGATGTGCTATACAAATATTCTGCAGATCCTCGATCTGTCGGGGATCCCTCTGAAAGCGTCCGAGCGTACCATGGAGGATCCCTTTGTGATCGGAGGCGGTCCCTGCAGCTACAATCCGGAGCCTATCGCAGACTTTTTTGATATGTTTTATATTGGAGAGGGAGAGACGCAGTACCGCCGGATGATGGATGAGTACAAGGAATGGAAGAAGTCCGGAGGAGACCGTATTGCTTTCCTAAAAAGAGCAGCGCAGATTCCGGGAATTTACGTGCCAATGTTTTATGAGGCATCCTATCATGAGGATGGGACGCTGGCATCTTTTGAACCGATTGTGCCGGAGGCTCCAAGAACGGTTATGAAGGAAGTGGAAATGGATATGGAGCACACCTATTATCCGGAAAAGCCTCTGGTGCCGTATATTAAGGTAACACAGGACCGCGTGGTTCTGGAGATTCAGAGAGGCTGCATTCGTGGCTGCCGTTTCTGCCAGGCAGGAGTGCTTTACCGGCCGATCCGTCCCCGCAAGCTGGAGTTTTTGAAGGAACGTGCCATCAAGATGTTAGAATCCACCGGTCATGAGGAGATCACCCTCAGCTCTTTAAGCTCCAGTGATTACAAGGAACTGCCGGAGTTAGTGTACTGGCTCATCGATGAGTGCAGCAAAAACGGGATCAATATTGCACTTCCTTCCCTGCGTATCGACGCGTTTTCTTTGGATGTTATGTCTAAGGTGCAGGACGTGCGAAAGAGCAGTCTGACCTTTGCTCCGGAGGCAGGATCCCAGCGGATGCGAAACGTCATTAATAAGGGACTCACTGAGGAGAATATCCTGAATGGAGCCATGGATGCCTTCCGGGGAGGCTGGACCCGCGTGAAGCTTTACTTTATGCTGGGACTGCCGGGAGAGACCTATGATGATATTGAGGAAATTGCCATTCTGTCGGACAAGATTGCCAGAGAATATTATACGATCCCGAAGGAGGAGCGAAAGGGCAAGGTCAATATCGTAACAAGTACCTCGATTTTTGTGCCAAAGCCGTTTACGCCATTCCAGTGGGCAAGAATGAATTCCCAGCAGGAGGCAGTGGAAAAGAGAAATTTCCTGCTTGGCAAGGTCAAGAGCCAGCTCAATGCAAAGAGTATTAAATATAACTGTCACGATGCGGATGTGTCTGTGCTGGAGGGCGTATTTGCCAGAGGAGACCGCCGACTCAATGATGTGATCCTGCAGGCATATAAAGAAGGCTGTATTTACGATGCATGGACGGAGTATTTCAAATATGATGTATGGCAGAAAGCATTTGCCGATCATGATCTGACCATGGATTTTTACAATGACAGAGAGCGTAGTGAGGACGAGCTGTTTCCATGGGATTTTATTGACTGCGGTGTGACAAAGAGCTTTTTGCTGCGAGAGTATCACAGAGCCAAGGAGGCGGTTGTGACACCAAACTGCCGCCAGCAGTGTGCCGGTTGTGGTGCCGCACGTTTTGGCGGCGGTGTTTGTACCGAGAAGCGGGAGAACGCTGTCTGACAAAGCTTATCAAGTTGATATGGAAAGGCATGGTTATAGAACATGAAAGCAAGAATTAAATTTTCAAAATGTGGATCGATGCGGTTCATCGGACATCTGGATGTGATGCGTTATTTCCAGAAAGCATTCCGGCGGGCGCATATTCCGGTAAGCTACAGCAAGGGATATTCGCCTCATCAGATCCTTTCATTTACTTCTCCGCTGGGAATCGGTCTCACCAGTGATGCAGAATACATGGATATGGAGCTGGAGGAATGTCCGGAGCCGGAGCGTATGGTAGACTGGATCAATTCCCAGATGAATGACGAGATCCGGGTGAAGGATTTTGTTCTGCTGCCGGACGATTCCAAACCATCCATGGCGATGTTAGCGGGATGTGATTATCTGGTGGCGTTAAAGCCGGACAAGGTGTCCGTATTTCGGGATAGAGGAGATATGGATCAGGTATTGGCGGATTTTCTGGCACAGCCGGAAATTCTTGTGACCAAAAAGACAAAACGGTCTGAGAAGCAGGTAGATATCAAGCCAAATATTTATTATCTCAGTTCCACGATGGAGGACATTCAGACGCAAACGGGCAGGGAATATGGCAGCCTGTGTCTTGATACAGAGGAATATCAGCCGGTGATCTATTGCCAGTTGACGGCAGGAAGTGTGTTAAACATCAAGCCGGAGCTTGTGATGCAGGCACTGTGCCAATTTGTGGACACACCGTATGATCCGCTGGATTATCAGATCCATCGTCTGGAAATGTATGGGGATGCCAACGGCAAAAAGGGAGAGATCCATCTTCTCCATGATGAAGTACCATGTGAGCTGGTGCCATTGTCGGAGTATCAGAAATGATAGGACTTTAGAAATGTAATATATAATAATACTGCTGAAAACATTTTTAAAAAATATCCGTAAAAGGAAAGGAGGACGCCGTCATGGAGCTTTTACTCACCAGAAAAGAAAATAAAATATTGTCTATTCTCGCCGATGAGAGACGGCTTCTCCAGATACACGCAGAGAACATGGAAGAGGATCCGAGGACGGCTGTAGTTGGTGATATTTACGTGGGAAAGGTTCGTAATGTGGTCAAAAATATCAATGCGGCCTTTGTGGAATTTGCCAAAGGTCAGATGGGATATCTTTCTCTGGGGGAGAAGGTGTCGCCGATTCATACAGCCGGGGGCAGAACGGATGACGGACGGGTTCTCATTGGGGATGAGATCATTGTCCAGGTGAAACGGGAAGCACTTAAGACAAAGCCGCCGGCATTGACCGGAGCCATTGACCTGACCGGCAGATATGTGGTGCTTACCATAGGAAAAAGCGGATGCAATGTCTCCAAAAAGATCAAGGATAAAGAAAAGAGAACATATCTGCTAGAGCTTTTAGGAGAATATCAGCAGGAGGGCTTTTTGCTGATTGCCAGAACAAACAGTGCCGGGGCATCGGAGGAGACTCTCCGGCGGGAGATTGCAGGGCTGCTGCGGCGTTATGAGGCAATCTGTAAAGACGGAATGCATAAAATGGTGTTTAGCTGTCTGGAGCAGGCACTTCCGGCGTATCTTGCAGATATCCGGGATGGTTATGCCACAGAGGTGGAGCGGATCGTGACGGATGATCCGGAGATTTACGGGCAGGTGTCCGGGTATCTGACGGCAAATGATCCCGGTCAGCTTGAGAGGCTTGCATTGTGGAATCCGGCAGATGGAAAGCTGGATGCGGTTTATAATGTCACTAAGACGCTGGAGCATGCCATGATGCCAAAGGTGTGGCTTAAGAGCGGGGCATATCTTGTGATACAGCCCACAGAGGCTCTGGTGTCCATTGATGTGAACACCGGAAAGGCAATTTCCAAAAAGAAGGATGTGCAGAAGACCTTTTATAAGATCAATGCGGAGGCTGCCAAAGAAATTGCAGCACAGCTTCGTCTGCGAAATCTGTCGGGGATCATACTGGTAGATTTTATTGATATGGAATCAGAGCAGGATCAGAAAAGCCTGCTGGAGCTTTTAAGACAGGAGGTCCGGAGGGATCCGGTACAGACAACTGTGGTAGATATGACAAAGCTGGGGTTAGTGGAGATCACACGAAAAAAGGTCCGTAAAAGTCTTTACGATCAGATAAAAGAAAGGCAGGGTGAGTGATTTGACACAGGATGAGATCATTATCAGAAAAGGAATCGTGCATATTCTGGATGCAGAACTGGGATATCCGGTGTTTTCCGAGGAGCTTTTAGAGCTGTCACCGGATACAAACAATTTCTTTCGTGGGTTAATATATAAAATTATGTCCGGGGATGAGATGAAGAAATGCTTCTTTGACGGCTTCAAAGAAAGCGGTGAATTTACAGATGGATCCGGATCGTCAGAAACGGAGGATATGCCATGGGAGAGCGACGGGACAGATCCGGATCAGCAGACAGGGGAAACTGCGGAATCTGTAGATTTCCTGATGGAATCCGGTGAAGCGGAGGCAGACGAGCTGGAGCGGGCAGAGAGTATGTCTTATGCGCAGACAGACGTTTATGCCCTTGTGAAGGAGTTTTCAGAGGACAATATGGTGGAGGACAGCAAAAAGCTTGCCCAGGCATTATATGATATCATGAATGCCAATGTGACGATTCCGTCAGCGGATTTTGCGGTCGTGACTTTCCAGGTTCATTCTGTCCAATATTTGGGACTGCTGAAAATGAACTATAAGGAAAGTTATGTGCATATGACACAGAACGAAGAAGGGAAAAATGTTAATCAGATCATCCGTTATCGTTCCATGCTTCCTTCCGCAACCACAAAGCTGTCAGAGGCAGTGATCATTGATCTGTCCGATTACAGTGTACAGGTGATCGAGAAGAAATACGAGATCAATGGAAGTAAAGTAAATTATCTGTCGGAGCTTTACCTGCACTGTCATGCGGCAATGTCTTCCAAGACAAAGCTGGATATTGTGGTAAATGCCGTGAAGCAGGTGAATAATAAGCATTATTCGGAGGAGCCGGTAAAGCAGTTAGAGGCGAAGCGTGTGATCAAAGAGGAGATGGAAGAGACCGGAACGGTCAGTGTGGAAAAGGTCAGTGAAAAGCTTTATGGGGATGTGCCACAGATCAAAGAAGAATTTGATAAAAAGATGGAAAAGTATCATATGGAGACGGCGGAGGTGACACCACAGAGTGAACGCACCACCAAAAAGTTTGAGAAGCAGTACCTGAAAACGGACACCGGAATTGAGATCAATATTCCGATGGAGCAGTATCAGGATGCCGATCAGGTGGAGTTTATCACGAATCCGGACGGAACGATTTCCGTTTTGATCAAAAATATTAACAAGATTACCACAAGGTAAAATGATGGAAATTAGAAAGGTACAGGGATTTGTATGTTTCGTTTATGGGCAAAAATATTTAAGGATAACCGGATGCTCCGGGATCTGACAATCTGTGATGACAGCAGGGAGAAAAACAGAACAAAAAAGGTGTTTGATGCTCTGGATGAGGTGTGCTATACCTTTGATCTGAGCCGTCCGATCTGGTTGGATTCTAATATTAAGGAATTTCAAAGGGTGGACAAGACCAGATTTCGGAAGGATAATTTTATAGATGACATTGAGTTTGACTTTCTGGAAATACATGTCATTGAGGAAGATGATATTTACTAAGAAAGCGGTAAGTAGAATTTACGATGATCCGTTTGGCGGATTGCAGAGAAGCTTTTGATCGATACGGTCTTGCGGTGGGAGGATAAGTGTATGTTTAATCGACAATCATTACATATTGCGATGCTGGTGTGGGGCGGAATTTTCTGCCTGATCGCGGCTTTGTGCATGTGCATGAGCCGGAATTTTGACCGGAATAAAAGAAAATGGATGCTTTTTATGCAGATGACGGCTGCCGTTCTTCTTTTCAGTGATGCTCTTGCATGGGGATTCCGTGGGAATGGGACTTCTCTGGGATATGCCATGGTGCGTGTCAGCAATTTTCTGGTATTTTTCATGAGTGATGTGTTGATCGCCGTGTTTCATGGATATACCTGCTGTTATTTGTTTTATTCGGATGATCATGAATGGAATGTACCGAAAACATCTGTCAGAAGAAACAGAAAAACGGCGAAGCTGCCGGTTCACAGGATACGTCTGGTAAATCTTGTTGCTGTAATCGGTATGTTACTTGTCATTCTTTCGCAATTTTATCATTTTTATTATTATTTTGACCGGCACAATTTCTATCATCGTAAAAGTGGAAATTTGATTTCGTTCCTGATTCCGTTTATAGGAATGATCTTGGATCTGTCTCTGATCATTCAGTATCGGAAGCGGATCAGCCATCAGATTATTTGTATCATTGATCTCGTATATTATTTTGCCTATGGCAGCATTGATCGTGCAGATATTTTATTATGGTATTTCTCTGATCAACATATCCATCAGTATTTCCATGATCCTGATGTTCGTAGTGGCAATGGTGGAGCAGAACCAGAACCTTGCATATAAGCAGAAAGAGGCTGCGGATCTCAAGATATCTCTGATGCTTTCCCAGATCGCGCCGCACTTTATTTATAATTCTCTCACAACTATACAGGGGCTTTGCGAGAGAGATCCCAAGCTTGCCAAAGAAACGGTGGGAGAATTTGCCGGTTATCTGCGGGGAAACCTGGAATCTCTCAGCGAGGAAGGAACTATATCCTTTGAGCGGGAGTTAAAGCATGTGCAATGTTATCTTGCTATTGAGAAAAAGCGGTTTGGAGACCGCGTTAATGTGGAGTATCATATTGAAGAGGAAGATTTTATGATACCGGCACTGACTCTGCAGCCTATCGTAGAAAATGCCGTGAAGCACGGAATCTGCAAGAAGGAGGATGGCGGAACCGTTTATATCAGCACAGAGAGAAAGGCAGACCGGATCTATGTCACCGTAAGAGATGATGGTGTAGGTTTTGAAAAGGACAGGCTGAAACAAAGCGGCAGTCATATTGGACTGAGTAATGTGCAAAGCCGCCTGAGAAGTATGTGCCACGGTAATCTGCTGATTGAAAGCAGGGAAGGGGCGGGCACGGTGGTTGTGATCTCGTTGCCGCAGGAAAGATTATGCAGAGTATTATGAGGATAAAGCACCGGAATATATCGAATACCGGATCAGGGTTCTTTCGGTGTTGTAATGACAGTGGAAGGATTGAGTAAAGGGGAGTGAGTATTGCAATGACAATAATTGCAGCAGATGATGAACAGATTGCATTGGAGCAGCTGGTAGAAGCGATTCATGTGGCAGCACCGGAGGCAGAGCTGCATTCTTTTCAAAATCCACGGAAGATGCTGGAATATGCCGAAGAACATCCGTGTGATGTGGCATTTCTGGATGTGGA
>JBNMJP010000031.1:0-14004 GCA_050873905.1 Jutongia sp.
GTCCTGAGGGTGGTGGTAAGACAACCGTTGCTCTTCACATTGTAGCAGAGGTTCAGAAGCTGGGCGGCATTGCAGGATTTATTGATGCGGAGCATGCGCTGGATCCTGTTTATGCAAAGCGCATTGGTGTCGATATTGATAATTTATACATATCCCAGCCGGATAACGGTGAGCAGGCACTGGAGATCACGGAAACCATGGTTCGTTCCGGAGCCATTGACATTATTATTGTGGATTCTGTGGCAGCTCTTGTTCCGAAGGCAGAAATCGAGGGCGATATGGGAGATTCCCATGTGGGACTTCAGGCTCGTCTGATGTCTCAGGCACTTCGTAAGCTCACCGGTATCATTGGAAAGACAAGCTGTACCGTGATCTTTATCAACCAGCTTCGTGAAAAGGTTGGTGTGATGTTTGGTAATCCGGAGACCACGACCGGTGGACGTGCACTGAAGTATTATTCTTCCGTGCGTCTGGAGGTTCGCCGCGGTGAAGTGATCAAGAAGGACGGTGAGGCGATCGGAAACCGTGCCAAGATCAAAGTGGTAAAGAATAAGGTGGCTCCACCATTCCGTGAGGCAGAGGTGGATCTGGTTTATGGTATTGGTATTTCCAGGGAGGGAGATATCCTTGATCTGGCAGCCAATGACAATATTGTCAATAAGAGTGGTGCGTGGTATGCCTACAATGGCAATAAGATCGGTCAGGGCCGTGAGAATGCAAAGCAGTATCTCAAGGAGAATCCGGATATCATGAAGGAGATTGAGGACAAGGTGCGTGCCAAGAGAATCCCAAAGGGAGATGATCTTGACGAGACTGCTGAGGAAAATGCAGAGAACGAGACTACCGCACCGGCAGCGGATGCGGAAAAGGCTTCTGCAGGAAAGACGAAGTAATTTATGCAGGATGAGTTATTAGAAGCAAAGAAAAAGGCAATGTCCCTGTTGAAATATATGGACAGGACAGAATGGCAGCTGCGGGATAAACTTGCGGCGAAGGGATTTTCAGAGGAAGCCGTGGACGGAGCTGTTGATTATGTCAAATCGTTCCACTATCTGGATGATTACCGGTATGCCGTTCACTTTGTGGAGATCCATCGGGAACAGCGCAGCAGACAGAGGATGCGTCAGGACCTGTATCAGAAGCATGTTCCGGAGGAGTATATTGATCTGGCGCTGGAAAGCGTCTGCGAGAATGATGATCTGGCACTGCAGACGGCGCTTCGCAAGATCACCAAGGGGGAGACGGAGTTTTCCTATGAAGAGAAGCAGAAAATTGCAGGGAAGCTTTACCGCAAAGGGTTTCGCCTTGGTGATATCAAACGTGTGCTGGATATGTAGACCGGTGTAAGCATTACTGTGAGCAAAGAAGGAGCATACCGGTCGGTAATAAGTTGTATACGGTAAGTATTATAGCAGTATTACGGCTGTGTTATAATAAAACATGGATGAAAGAAAGGACTGTCACATTGGCGGAGAGATATCTGCCAATGGATAGTCCTTTTTATCTCAAAGAAAATTTTGTATTACCGTTTGTACAACGGCAGGAAGTGTACATGTTACGGTTTGTGGGAAAGGCTAGAAGAACAGGCACATTGCGAGGTAGCCGCATCCCCAGTGAAGGACAGCACATCCCCAGATGTCCCGTTGCCGTTCGAAAATAATGCCCAATGCACAGCTTAACAGGAAGGCACCTAACATAAAGTAGAAGCCGAAAGGCAGATGCATCAGGGAAAAAAGCAGTGAGGTTAAGAAAATACTGAGCGGCTTCTGATATTTTACGTGAAGCAGAGATTTTACACTTTTCTGTATCACGCCCCTTGCCAGAAATTCCTGAATAAATGCCGTGAAGATATAAATATAGGCACCATGCAGGGAGCCTCCGATAAAATATCCTTTGATCCGGATACCGATCAGGGTCAGGAGAAGCTTTGCCAGAAGGATTACCAGACAGGCGATCACGCCGGTGCTGATCGTTTCTTTCAGATTCGTACGCCATCGGGAAATGTTAGGGATCAGTCCAATCTCCTTCAGGGAAAAGCTGGTGCAAAAGGCGATTTCAAGAAAAAGTACAAAAGTGATCACTTCGATCATCATCGTGTAGTCCTGGGTTTTCAGTGGAATATGAAGTGTGAAACGACACAGACTCCAGGCTGCCAGATAGATACTGATACACAGGATCAGTCCTGCGAAGATATAAGCACAGTCATGATCGTGCTGCTGCAGGAGCTGGGTATCCGTAACGTCTTCAATTAGAACGATCATTCCCTGAAAAGGCTCCTTTCGCCGGATGGATGTATTTTCCTGTTGCATTAAGCTGATATCTACCGTTACAAAAGAGGTTTCCTTTGCTTCGGAAGGGGTGTATTTTACCATGGTTTTTTCTGTAAGCTGTCCTTTTTCCATGCTGGAGCGAAAAAGCTTGTTGAAGGCTTTGTTTTTTTTATTTTGAAGAAATATATCAGCAAAGGGCTTTTGAATGGCATCTTCGGCTTCAATATGAAAGATTGTCGCACAGGCGGAATTCATATAGGTAATGATTCCGGTCTCATTTACCATGATCACACCGTCGCTCATATTATTGAAGACCAGATCCGTCTGCTCTTTTGTAAGGAGTCCCTCTATAGGATTTGACATGTTATCACCATTCCTTTCTGATAGATAATGTAACACATTTCACGGATAGCGTAAATGAAAAAAATGTGTTATAATATTAAGCTAGGGTTAAAAAAACGGAAAAGATATGGGTATACAGCAGGTATGCATCGCAGGCAGGCTGTAAATATGTACAGAAATGAGGATGAATATGAAAAAGACACAGAGAGGTATAGTATGGTTGCAGGTATTATCGATCCTGTTTGTGGGAATACCGTCTGCCCATGTACAGGCAGCCGCAAAGCCAAAGACAAAGGATCATGCTTATTATATGATTGACGCAAAAAGCGGACAGAAAATACTGACCAGTCACGCGAATAAGCGCATTTGCCCGGCAAGCACGGTGAAATTGTTGACTGCACTTACGGTAATTGATTATGCGGATCTGAACCAAAAGATTAAATATACCAAGAAGCTTCGAAAGAAGATTCCGTCCGATGCGTCTGCCCTGAATCTGAAAACAGGAAGAGTATATACAGTAGAACAGTATCTTAATATGTTGTTGATCGTTTCTGATGCGGGTTCTGCGATTGCACTCGCAGAAGGTACCGCTGGAAATATCAAGGATTTTGTTGAGCTGATGAACGATAAGGCGAAAGAGCTTGGAATGAAGCACAGTCATTTTGATAATCCTATAGGATTAGACCGGGGAAGCGGTTATAATAAGACATATACCACAGCAGCAGACTTTATTAAGGTGTCAAAGGCGGCAATGGAAGAGCCGGTTATTGCAAAGATCGTGGCAAAACACAAGTATAAGGTACAGCCGGTGGGTGTTAAGAAATCTTTTACCATAAAAAGTACAAATGCCTTTTATGGTACTTATAAGAAGCTGGTTAAAAATAAAAAGTATAAAATCATTGGCAGCAAGACGGGAACTACCAGAGCCGCAGGTCATTGTCTTGTGGCAACGGCAGTGGATGAAGAAGGAAATACGGTAATTTGTGCTTTTTATGGAAACGGTGGTTATGAGCGGCTTTACAAGGATATCAAAAAATTGTTGGACTACGCATTTGCAAGGTATTAATTGACATGTGATAAACAAGGTCGCGGTAGTTTAGAAGCAAATGACAGGAGGACATAGTTGTTATGCAGATGTATGAAGTGAAAAAATTACCATACCATCCGAAATTGGACGTGACAGTACCGGGATCCAAGAGTATGACAAACAGAGCTCTTCTGCTGGCAGCACTTGCGGAGGGAGAGTCAACGGTTTCCGGAATACTGTTTAGTGATGATTCCAACGTGTTTTTGCAGGCTCTGAAGGATGTGGGCTTTACCTTGGAGATCGACACACAGGAAAAGCGTGTGACGATTGAGGGAAAAGGAGGACGTCTGCCGAGAAGCCAGGCAAATATCTATGTTGGAAGTGCAGGAACCGCTGCCCGCTTTTTGACGGCTATGGTAGCCATGTCGGATGGGGAATATCGTATTGATGCGTCCGCACAGATGAAGAAAAGACCGATGGAGGACCTGTTCAAGGCGCTGGAGGATCTGGGAGCGGACATACAGTACCTTTGTGGAGAAGGAAACTTTCCGGTCCGGGTTACCGGTATGGGACACAGGAGGCCAAAAGCGCAGGTTTCCATGAATATAGATAAAAGCAGCCAGTTTCTCAGTGCCTTACTCATGACCGCACCGACACATTTTGACGAGTTGGACATTCAACTGACGGGTACCAGAAGTGCATTGTCTTATGTTAAAATGACAGAGCAGATGATGAAGCAGTTTGGTCATGCCGGTGTGATCCGGGAGGCGGATGATCGTTACCGGGTGATGACTGGCGGTGGTTATCATGCAAGAAATTATGTTGTGGAACCGGATGTGTCCGCTGCGTGCTACTTTTATGCGATGGCGGCAATCACGGGAGGCGAGTGTTGTGTGAGAAATATGCATCAGGATTCGCTGCAGGGAGATATGAAGTTTTTACGGGTGTTAGAGCAGATGGGATGTCAGCTTGCCTGGGGAGAAAAGGGACTTGTACTCACAGGACCGGAACCGGGACATTTGAAAGGGATTGAGGTGGATATGAGCGATTTTTCCGATCAGACTCTGACATTAGCGGCAATCGCTCCGTATGCAGACAGTCCGGTGCATATCCGTAATGTGGGACATATCCGGGGACAGGAATGTGATCGTTTACATGCAATCTGTGAAAATCTTGGCAGGATGAACATCCGATGTGAGGAATATGAGGGTGGTGTAAAGATTTATCCGGGCATGCCTAAGCCGGCACAGATTGAGACTTATCAGGATCACCGGGTAGCCATGGCGTTTGCGGTAACCGGTGTCCGGACGGATGGAATTGTGATATCAGATCCCATGTGCTGTCGAAAGACATTTGAAAATTACTTTGAGGTGTTAGATGGCCTGACGCAGGCATGAAATGCATCTGGAGAGGAATCTGTTTCGGACAGAAGCGTAGAAGCCAGGAATGTTATCCCAGGCGCACGGGAAACAGGCCATACATAGAGAATTGTGCGCAGGAAAGAGGATGATCATGAAAAACATAATGAATTTATTACAGGAAGAGCTTAGTGCAGCATTTGAAAAGGCGGGATATGAGAAGAAATATGCCAAGGTAACCTTATCCAACCGTCCGGATCTGTGCCAGTATCAGTGTAATGGTGCTTTGGCGGCGGCAAAGCAGTATCATAAGGCACCGATTCAGATTGCCAATGAAGTGGTAGAAAGCCTGTCAGAAAGTGATACGTTTCAGGAGATTGTGGCGCAGATGCCGGGATTTATCAATATGACGGTCAGTGATGCTTTTCTGGCGGATTATATGAATAAAATGAATGAGGATGAGTTGTTTGGCTGTGACAAAGCGGAGCAGCCGGAGACCATCGTGATCGATTACGGTGGAGCCAACGTGGCAAAACCGCTTCATGTAGGCCATCTGCGTTCTGCTGTTATTGGAGAGAGCATTAAGAGAACCGCGCGTTATCTTGGTCATAAGGTGATCGGTGACGTTCATCTGGGAGACTGGGGACTCCAGATCGGTCTGATCATTACCGAGTTAAAGCATCGTCAGCCGGAGCTTGTATATTTTGATGAGAGCTATGAGGGAGAATATCCGACAGAACCTCCGTTTACCATGGCAGATCTGGAGGAGATCTATCCATATGCCAGTGGTTATTCCAAGGAGCATGAGGATTACAAAGAGGAGGCACAGACGGCTACTGCTGAGCTGCAGGCCGGCAGAAAGGGATATCTTGCATTATGGCAGCATATTATCAATGTGTCTGTTGCAGATCTCAGAAAGATCTATACCCGCCTGAATGTCGATTTTGATCTGTGGAAAAAGGAGTCGGATGCACAGCCGTATATCCCGCAGATGGTGCAGGATATGAAGGACGGCGGCTATGCTCATATTGATCAGGGAGCGTTGGTTGTGGATGTACAGGAGGAGACGGACACCAAGGAAATTCCGCCATGTATGATCCTGAAATCCAATGGTGCCACATTATACAATACAACAGACCTTGCAACGATCGTTGAGAGAAGAAAGCTTTTTGATCCAACCCGTATCATTTATGTAGTGGATAAGCGTCAGTCTCTCTATTTTGAGCAGGTGTTCCGTTGTGCAAGAAAGACAAAGATCATTGGTGAAGATGTAGATCTTATCTTTGTAGGATTCGGTACCATGAACGGTAAGGACGGAAAGCCGTTTAAGACTCGTGATGGCGGTGTTCTTCGCCTGGAACAGCTTTTAGGTGATGTCGAGGAACAGGTTCGCGAGAAGATGGCAGACCGCGATATGCCGGAGGATGTGCTGAAGGATGCGGCAGCAAAGATCGGTCTTGCAGCGATCAAATACGGTGATCTCAGCAATCAGGCATCCAAGGACTATGTCTTTGATGTAGAGAGATTTACCTCTTTCGAGGGAAATACAGGACCATATATTCTTTATACGATCGTTCGTACAAAGTCACTGATGGCAAAGCTTCAGGCCAATAACATCAACGTGGCAGAGGATGTGAAGATCCTTCCGGCACAGAATAAAACAGTAACGGATGTGATGCTTGCATTGTCAAAGTGGAGTGATACGGTAAATGCTGCATATCAGGAGCAGGCACCGCACAAGATCTGTCAGTTTGTTTACGAGCTTTGTGATGCCTATAATAAGTTTTATCATGAAAATAAAATTCTTGCCAATGAGGATACGGCAGAGAGAGATTCCTGGATCACTTTGAGCCGTCTTGTCGGAAAAGTTCTGGAGCAGGCCATCGATTTGCTGGGACTGGAGGCTCCGGACAGAATGTAATGTACTCTTACAGAAAAGAGGATGCGTATGATCATAAAAAGGGAAAAAGAATACCGACAGTTAAGTGAGGCATATGAAGCAAAAGAAAACAGACTGATCATCCTGTCAGGACGTTTTGGTGTGGGAAAAACGACTTTGGTGCGCCAGTTTGTACAGGAAAAAGAAGGATATTATTATCAGGCGGCGGAGTGTTCGGCGGAGAGGCAGAAGCAGCTGTTAAATCTCTGTTGGGACAGGCTTTACGCTACAGGGAAAACGGCATCGGAGCAGTCGGCTATCAGCCGGATACAGCAGACGGTCAGCCGCAACACATATCTCGGGATTTTTACGGAGATATGTCATCGGACAGAGGGAAAGACCCTGATCGTGATCGAGGATTTTGATCTGATCGCAAAAAACGATCCGGAGTTTTATCGGGATCTGGATGCCTTGCTGGCTCAGGAAAGTAATCTGATGCTTCTGCTGACGGTATCAGTCTGGAACTGGAGAGAGACGGAGGCGAAGCTGGAGCCGAGAAGTCTGGTGGGAAAGATCACGGACCGGATCATTTTGCCGGAGTTTCGTTTTTTGGAAATGGTGAAATATTTCAAGGGGCTTTCCATGGTGGAGGTTATTCAGATCTACGCATTGCTGGGAGGTGTTCCGGGATATCTGAAGTATTGGAACACAGATCAGACCATACAGGAGAATGTGATCGATCTTTTTGTCCGGGAGGAGGGAAAGCTGCGAGGGGAAGCAGAACGTTATCTGCGCTCGGAGCTGCGAGAGCTTTCTCTGTATAATACCGTGCTTGGTTCTATGCAGGAGGGCGTGGTACGTCTGAACGATATTCATGAGAGAACCGGTTTTGGCAGGGCAAAGATCAGTGTCTATATGAAAAATCTAAAGCAGCTTGGGGTGGTGGATAAATGCAAAACTTTTGCATTGAAGTGCCAGGACCATGAGAAAAAGGGAATGTACGAAATAACCGATGCATTGGTACATTTCTGGGCGCGTTTTATACTTCCTTACAAAACGTTGCTGGCTGTTTTGACACCGGAACAGTTTTATGAACAGATCATTGCTCCGGAGCTGGAAGCATATACGTCTGTTTATTTTGAACGTATGTGTGTCCGGTATCTGGGACTGATGAAAGAATATAAAAATTCGGACATACTGAATGAGCGCAGCGGAGCCTGGTATGGGGAAGAGGGAAGGATCCCGATGGTCATGGAGGATAAGGAAGGTCATATCCTGCTCATGTACACAAAATGGAGCAGAGAGCCGTTTACCAGAAAGGATCTGGAGAGAAATCTTCGTTATCTGGTGCGTTGTGATGTTAATCCGGATCAGTATTATATTTTTGCAAAGTCGGGCTTTGATGCAGAGCTGCGTCAGAAAGCTCAACGGGTTAAAAATATGCATTTGGTAGATTTTTCCAATATGAAGTTTACAAAATAGAGGGGTTATCGGGAAGACGTCTGTTGATATGGGGGCAGTGAGAAGAAAGGCATAGGTAGTGAACATGTATCGTTTAACATCAAATCTTGTAATTTACAGAAATTTTGGAGAGGATCAGAATATATTATATTCTCTGGCAGAGATCTGCAAGAAGTTTTATTCCGGAGAATATGTCAAGGAAAGTCTGATCACAGAGATCTATACACAGGTAAATAATCTGCTGGATATTTCCACACGCTATGGTTTTGACAAAAATCTGTGGCATAATTATCTGGCATTTCTGCTGGCAATGAATGAGAATCCATTTTCCATGGTTTCCGAAAAAGTGGGAGCCAATGATGGTTCGGTCAATATATTTGCCCGGAATGATTTTCATATTTTTAAGCAGTTGTTTGATTATGATTTCAGTCCCATCGAGAAAGAACTTGGGATTTCCTGCTTTTCTACGATCCTGAATTATAAGGCGATCGTAAAAAGTGAGCAGATCTATAATAAGAGTGTCAGCGAAAAGGTGCAGGAACTCAGCCGTCAGATCGAGCAGGCTTCCGAAGAGGAAGAGCTGTATCACATCGTGACGGAATTTTATAAGAAATACGGTGTGGGTAAATTTGGTCTGAATAAGGCATTCCGTATCAGCAATGATCCGGAATATGGTCTGTTAAGCCCGATCACTACGACAGGAGATATGATGCTGGATGATCTGATCGGCTATGAGCAGCAGAAACAGAAACTGATCGAGAATACGGAAGCATTTGTGGCAGGCAGAAAAGCCAATAATGTCCTGCTTTTCGGTGATGCGGGTACCGGTAAATCCACCAGTGTGAAGGCAATTCTGAACCAGTATTACAGCAGAGGACTTCGTATGATCGAGGTATATAAGCACCAGTTTAAGGACCTGTCTTCGGTGATCGCGCAGATCAAGAATAGAAATTACCGCTTTATCATATACATGGATGATCTTTCCTTTGAGGAGTTTGAGATCGAGTACAAATATCTTAAGGCTGTGATCGAGGGGGGACTGGAGACGAAGCCGGACAATATCCTTATTTATGCAACATCAAACAGGCGTCATCTGATCCGGGAAACCTGGAGCGATCGTTCGGATATGTCACAAGATGAGCTGCATCGTTCCGATACCATGCAGGAAAAGCTGTCTCTGGTGGCAAGATTTGGTGTTACGATCGGTTACTACAGACCATCACAGCAGGAATATTTCGATATTGTATTGCAGCTGGCAAAGCGTTATCCGGAGATTACGCTTAGTGAGGAGGAGCTGAAGCTGAAAGCCAACCAATGGGAATTAAGTCATGGGGGAATCTCCGGCAGAACAGCGCAGCAGTTTATCAACCATCTGGCGGGAATGCCGGCGGATGATTAAAAAGGAGGAATCGTTTATGCAGAGAAATCATAAAAGATCAACATGGTTTAAAGGGATGATGCTGGCAGCGGTATTGACAGCGGGAATATTTATGAATATATCCAGCGCATCCGCAGCGACGGGAAACTGGAACGGTGCCAAAAAGGCAGTCATTAATGCATACAAAAAATATCAGACCAGCGTAGATGTCAGTGCTTATAATTTGAATTACGCTACAGAATATGACAATCTCAAAAGCATGATGAGTGAGGTGGTGAGTGAAACACCATATCTGTTTTACACAGGGACACGTTTTTCTGTTTCACGGAATACTTCCACGAATCAGATCGTCAAGATCACGTTGGGGTATGCGGATGCCTATAAAAAGTCAGATGGAACGGTACGGAAGGCAACGATCAAAAAGACAAGAATACAGCTGGACAGTGCCATTAATCAGGCACTTTTAAATGTAGAACCATCTATGAGTCAGGTGGAAAAGGCCATGGTGCTTCATGATTATCTGGTTCGTACAACGGCATATACCAGTGATTCCGGTAATGCATTTCGTCTGACCGAGGTTGGTGTATTTTTGAAGCATAAGGCAAATTGCGAAGGTTATTCCAGAGCTTATGCCATTTTGATGCAAAAAGTGGGTATTCCGGTAAAATTTGTATCTTCTAATAAAATGGTACATATGTGGAATGAAATTAAAATTGGGAAAAAATGGTATCATGTGGATGTGACCTGGGATGATCCGATGGATTCCCGTGATAAGACGGATCAGTACGGAAGAGTGAGTCATCAGAATTTCCTGTGCAGCGCTGCAAAAATGCAAAAAACTAAACATTATGATTTTAGTTCTGGAAATGCAACAAGCACAAAATATGATAATCGTTATTGGAAAAAGGTAAATAGCAGCTTTTATTATAACAATGGAAAATGGCTTTATATGACAAAGAATGGGATCACGGAAAGGGACAGTCTGGATAAGGGAACCGCAACGGTATTATATAATGTTGCCGGAGACAATCTGGCACAGTATGATGCAGACAAATATTATTTTATCGCATTTAACAGCATTTACCTGTATTCCCGTAAGACAAATGAAGCCAAGGCAGTCTGGAAAACAACCGATCTGTATTCTGCAAATTGTACTTTGGATCAGATCAAATTTGAGAATAATAAATTGTACTACCGTGTATATGAAAACGGAAAACATATTTCCAACAAGATTACACCAAAAGAGGATGGTACTTTATGAAACAGATAGGAATTGTTATCTGTAATTACAATAAAAAGGACGATGCACTTGCGTGTATCCAAAGTGTTTTGGAGTCAAAGTTTCAGGATTATGATATTTATGTTGTAGACAATGCCTCCACAGATGGGTCAGCAGAAGCAATCCAAAAGGATTATGGAGAACAAGTTACGTTGTTGGTAAATCAGGAAAACCTGGGTGGTTCCGGAGGCTTTAATACGGGACTGCGCACTGTCTTTGAAAAGGGATATCCGTATTTGATGTGTATTGATAATGATGCACTTCTGGATGAAAATGCCATAGGAAATCTGTATGCTTTTTTGCAGGAGCATCCGGAGACGGGAATTGCCGCAGCGAAGATCTACCACCGGGAAGCTCCGGATTATGTTCAACAGTTTGGACAACGAATTGATTTTCAAAATTTCTGCACCGATGTGCCATACCTCAATGCATATGAGGATGGAAGTATGCCGGAATATGTTTATACGGATGCAGTCCCTGCCTGTGCGTTAATGATCCGGCGGGGTGTGATCGAGAAGATTGGCTTTATGCCGGAAGAAAATTTTCTGTATTGGGATGATACGGAGTGGTGTTATCTTTGTAACAGAGCCGGGTGGAAGGTTGCTTCTGTGGGAAATGCCATGGCGCTTCATGCCATGGGAGCCAAAAAGGAACTGGAAAATACATTCCCGACTTATTATGCCTGGAGAAATTGGATCCGATTTTTTATGCGGTATACCGAACCGCAGGAATGGGAGGTCATGGTATGTAACTTTCTGGACAGTATGTTTCAGATTGTTTATGAGGGACTTCACAAGGGGGAGAAAAATCGTATCCGTACGGTGATGCTCGCCTATGATGATGCGATCCATGGAGTTACCGGCAAAGCCGGGGAAAACAGGATCTTTGCACTGGACGCGGCGGACGAGCCATGGGAGAAGCTGTTTTCCCAGGCTTCGGCATATGTCCTGCATACAGATCAATATCCGGGAACGGCACAGGATATCCGGGAGAGGGCAGAACGTATGGGATATGATATCCGGTGGTATGAGGCATCGGATGCCCCGGAAAATGTTACGGAAATTGTTTTATGTGAGAATATCTTTCAAATAGAAGATCTGAGCCGTCAGAAAATCTATATTGATATCAATGATTGTATTCTGGCTTCTGAGGAAGACGTGCTGGATGTGATCAATTATAATTACAGCCGCAGAGCTTTTATAGAGTCCCAGAAACCTGTATTTTTGCAGATGCTTCAGGAACAGAGAAAGGAAACACAGTCCTGATTATGGGATAGATTGATTCATAAGAAAACTGATATGTAATAGAAAGGATGAATAAAACTATGAAAAAGAAAGTATTTTCCATTTTGGCAGATAATACATCCGGTGTGCTGAGTCGTGTATCGGGACTGTTTAACCGCAGCGGGTTCAATATTGACAGCTTTACCGCAGGAGAGACAGAGGATCCTACAATCTCCCGTATGACGATTGTGGCAAACGGAGATGATATCAGTCTGGATCAGATCCAGAAACAGCTTGCAAAGCTGGAGGATGTCCGTGAGGTAAAGGAATTGAAGGTGGGACAGTCCATCTGCAGAGAACTTGTACTGATCACTGTTGGTGTAACTCCGGAGGAGAGAACCGGCTTGATCTGCCTGGTGAATGCGTTCCATCATGCCAATATTGTAGATATTGAGAAAGATTCCATTATGATCGAGATGACAGAAAATCATGAAAAGATCAATGCGTTTATCGGTCTGCTGGATGGTTATGAGATCAAGGAAATGGTACGAACCGGTATTGCAGGTTTGACAAGAGGGGCCATGTAGTGATACCCTCTGATCCGTGCAGAGCGTATTTTCGGAAGGAAATAACGGGTTTACATCATATAAGGAGAGGGACTTCAACAGGAAGGGACAGAGAAAACCATGAGAACCCAGGGAGAGAATTTATCACAGCGGACTGCTGATACATTGCGGCAGATGATATTAGAGAAGGAAGTTTACACGTTTGGAGAAAAACTTCCCAATGAAAATGAGTTGTCTGATAAGCTTGGTATCAGCCGGACAACATTGCGGGAGGCCATTCGAACGTTGGTATCCGAGGGCATTCTGGTAGTACAGCGGGGGAAGGGAACCTTCGTGGCAGAACAGGCCGATCGGCTGGCGGACAGCAGGATCAGCATGAAAAGCTTTTCGGACATGCAGGTGACGCTGAGGGATCTCTACGAGACGAGAATGATCTTTGAGCCGGAGGCAGCAGCATTGGCATGCCGCAGAGCGACGGATGAGGAAATCGCACATATTCTTGAGCTGGGGCAGGAGTGCCAGAGACATCTGGAGGAGAATCCGACCGGAAAGGAACGGATCGAATCGGAGAGTGCTTTTCACGGGGCAATATTAAAGGCCTCACACAATGAGTTTATCAGTCGTTTTATGCCCATGCTCACAGAGACGATTGAGAAGACCTTTGCACTGGATTTTAATCTGGATGTGATCGCAGAGGATGCCTATAAGGATCACATCCTGATCATGAATTTTCTGGAGAAGCGTGATGCCGAAGGTATCAAAAGTGCCGTGACCATACATCTGCACCATGCGTTCCTGACAGAGCAGTTGAACTGGCAATAGACAACAGACCTCTTTTCCGGTATTTGGGGAAGAGGTCTTGCTTATTTTAGAAAAATTTCAATAAATTTCAAAGAACATATTGACAAGAGGAAAAAATAGTTTTAAAATCAATGTCATACAAGTTGAACGAGTTGTATGACAAGTTTATCAAAACAATTTATTTAGGAGGAAATGTAAAATGGCAGAAGCAAGAATTTTTTATCAGGACGACTGTAATTTAGATCTTTTGAGTGGAAAGAAGATCGCCATTATTGGTTACGGCAGCCAGGGACATGCTCACGCACTGAACTTAAAGGAGTCCGGATGTGATGTTATCATCGGTCTGTATGAGGGTTCCAAGTCTTGGGCTAAAGCTGAGAAGCAGGGATTTAAAGTTTACACAACAGCAGAGGCTGCTAA
>JBNMJP010000032.1:0-13777 GCA_050873905.1 Jutongia sp.
AGTTCCTTCTGCTCCATCAAAGCGCATAAACTGACAAACCGCGGATTTCTGATCGGTCCGCTGCTGCCCCTCTACGGCTTTGGCGGAACCATCGTATATGTATTTCTGCGGCCGCTGGCTCCCCACCCTTCTCTGCTATATCTGGGAGGCATGCTTTTAGCCACTGCGATTGAGTATTTCACCTCCTGGGGGATGGAGAAGCTGTTCCACGCACAATGGTGGGATTACAGCAATGATCCATACAACTACGAGGGACGTATCGCTCTGGTTCCTTCTATGTTCTGGGGCTTTTTGTCACTGCTTGCCTTTGACTTTCTGCAGCCGGCGCTAAGTTCCATGATTCACAGCTTTCCCCGGCAGACGGGTCTGATCCTGCTGACCGTGGTAACGGTAATAGTCGCAGCCGATCTTATTTATACCGTGATCACCACATTAAATTTCCGCAACCAGTTGGAAGCACTGTATCGTATCCGTGACGAGCTGGTTACCCAGCTGGAGGAGGAACGCTTCTCTTCTCTGCGGCAGATCATATTCTCAAGGATCCATACACAGAACGAACGTACCGAGGGCTTTCTAAAACGCCTGGAGGAGTTAAAGGAAACTTACTCCGGCGAGGATTCCAAGCTGGCAGAGATCGAACAGCGTTTCAAAGAATACAAGGAACGTCATACTTCTTTCCAGAAAAAGAATCCTTTCTTTGGAAACAAACGTATCATGCAGGCATTCCCTACTTTGAAATTTATTCCTGAGTCTGTACGAAAAACAGGACGTAAGCCGGTGAAGATCCTGCTGAAGGATTTCCTGCTGCAGATCACAGAGAAGGAACATTCTGAGAAATAATAATTTTATTTATAAACGTTTAAAGTAAGATCAAACATTTACCGATACACCAAAACAAGCTCCAAAGGGCTGAATCATCCGCCTCCCGGAGCTTGTTTTTTATATCGTTTATTGATCTGGAGCAATCCGTGGCATCAGTTGTGGGCAAAATACCTTTTGCCCACAACATCTTTATATTTAAAAATTATATTTACAGGTGAAGCACCCGTTCCTTGATCTCCTGGGTTCGTCCCTGATTCCAGAACTGTGTTCCGATATATCCACAGGTACGTCTCGCCACATTCATTTTATTCTGGTCGGTATTGCCGCAATTTGGACATTTCCAGATCAGCTTGCCGTCATCGTCAGTCACAATCTGAATCTCTCCGTTATAGCCGCATTCCTGACAGTAATCACTCTTTGTATTGAGCTCTGCGTACATGATATGCTCATAAATATACTGCATGACACTGAGCACCGCATCAATATTATCTGTCATATTCGGCACTTCCACATAACTAATGGCCCCTCCCGGAGAAAGCTCCTGGAACTGCGCCTCAAATTTTAACTTCTCGAAGGCATCGATTGGCTCTGTCACATGAACATGATAGCTGTTGGTAATATAATTTTTGTCTGTAACGCCCTTGATCACGCCAAAACGCTTCTGTAAGCATTTGGCAAATTTATAGGTCGTGGACTCCAGAGGGGTTCCATAAAGACTGAAATCAATATTCTCCTCCTCTTTCCACTTGGCACATGCTGCATTGAGCCTTTTCATGACCTCAAGAGCAAACGGTGTGGCACTTGGATCGGTATGGGATTTGCCTGTCATATACCGGGTACATTCGCAAAGTCCCGCATATCCCAGTGAAATTGTAGAATATCCACCGTATAACAGCTTGTCGATGGTCTCACCCTTTTTCAGACGGGCAAGAGCTCCGTACTGCCAGAGGATCGGTGCCACATCGGACGGCGTCCCCTTGAGACGGTTATGACGGCACATCAATGCCTTTTTGCAGAGTGCCATTCTCTCGTCAAAAATCTCCCAGAACTTGTCCATATCTCCGCCGGATGAGCATGCGATATCCACAAGATTCACCGTAACGACGCCCTGATTAAAACGACCGTAATATTTTGGCTTGTTATTTTCATCCACATAAGGAGTCAGGAACGAACGGCAGCCCATGCATGGATAGCAGTGCCCCTCTCCGTTTTTATCAATCTTAAGCTCCAGCATTTTCTTTTCGGAAATATAATCCGGCACCATTCTCTTGGCGGTACATTCTGCTGCCAGCTTTGTGAGATACCAGTACTTGCTTCCCTCGGTGACATTGTCCTCCTCCAGAACATAGATCAGCTTCGGGAATGCCGGTGTAATGTAAACACCCTTTTCATTTTTGACGCCAAGAATCCTCTGACGCAGGATCTCCTCGGTCACAAGTGCAAGGTCATCCCGCACCTGTCCTTCCGGCACCTCGTCCAGATACATAAAGACAGTGACAAACGGTGCCTGTCCGTTGGTGGTCATCAATGTGATCACCTGGTACTGGATCATCTGGACACCCTTTTTGATCTCATCCAGCACACGAAGCTCTGCCACCTTATTGATCTGCTCCTCTGTGGCCTCTACCCCGGATTCTTCAAACTCCTCCCGGACAATACGGCGGAATTTCTTACGGCTGACATCCACGAATGGTGCCAGATGTGCCAGACTAATGCTCTGGCCGCCGTACTGGGAGCTGGCGATCTGGGCGATACTCTGTGTCGCAATATTACATGCCGTGGAAAAGCTCTTTGGCGTCTCGATGGCTGTCTCACTGATCACGGTGCCGTTCTGCAGCATATCCTCCAGATTGACCAGACAACAGTTGTGCATATGCTGTGCAAAATAATCGGAATCGTGAAAATGGATAATGCCCTGCTCATGAGCATGGACAATGTCCTCCGGCAACAGAAAACGCTTTGTGATATCCTTGCTGACCTCTCCTGCCATATAGTCACGCTGCACGCTGTTTACCGTTGGATTCTTGTTGGAATTTTCCTGCTTGACTTCCTCATTATTGCACTCCAGAAGACTTAAGATCTGATCGTCTGTGGAGTTGGATTTACGCACAAGTGCTCTCGTATAACGATATGTGATATACTTTCTCGCCAATGCAAAGGCACGGTTATTCATGATCTGGTTTTCTACCATATCCTGAATCTCCTCCACATTAGGAGACCGCTTCATATCCAGACACATCTGCTCCACATTATCAGAAATCTCCTGAATCTGCTGCAGAGAAAGACGCTCACTGGCAGGCACCTCCCTGTTTGCCTTCATAATAGCTGCTGTGATCTTTGTAATATCAAATACTGTCTCCGTACCGCTTCTTTTTATAATTTTCATTCTCCTCAACCTGCCTTACATTAAAATAATTCATGACAAAACAAGCGTTTTGCCGCTTTGGCACCCTATATCATATAAAATATTATTTATACAATAAACCGTGGCTCCTCATGTGTGAGCCACGGTTACAATGTTAGCATATATGAAAATTTGTGTCAATAGAAATTCGACAATATATTGTATTCTACGCTTGTCTAACCACAATATATAGTGCATGTAACTTTTTTCATCTAAAGCACATTGTTCTGTATTTATTCCCGGCTGTCCAGATCCTTTTGCAATGCCTCCAGATAATGAATAAACACCTCTCCCTGCACCCGGATCTGATACTCCTGGTCTAACTCCTCCCGCCGGAAGCTCTTCCGTCCTCCCCCGAGGGCTCTGTTCCAAAAACGCATCATATCCCGATAAGGTACATAATAACAGAGATTACATCCACTGAAATAAATGATCAGAAAGGAAACACCCTCCTGCTCCTCAAATTCTGTCATAAATTCCACCTGATGCTCATGGATATTCTGCAGCGGAAATGTGTCTGTGGCACACTCCTTGGCATCAAAACAGATGGGAATCCCCTGCACATTTCCCAGATAATCCACGGTACTTTTCTGTTCAAAATAAGCAAGGGTAATATGATGATGCTCCTTGTCAAACTCCATGGGTGTAATAGGGGTTGGAATCTTCTGCACCAGTGCCAGCTTTTCCCGGCGGTATTTTTCATTTGTCATATTAAGGGACTCCTCCAGCATGGAACCTCGAAGTCCTCTGGAATTCCATGATGCCATGGAAGCTTCCTCCTTTTTATCAAAAATAAAAAATGATCAGACATCTAGTATATCAACATCAAAACCTATCCCTTCCAATACCTGTACAAATTTACGGGGCAGATCTGCAATAAATATTTTATTCCAATAAAGGGATGGCAGATACTCCTCTTTTGAAATCTCTAACTGCCACGCATGGAGAAGCTGGCTCCGCAGATGGAACTGCTGCTCAGCCTTTCCTCTTCTGCCATATTTTGCGTCTCCCACCGCCGGATAACCAATGCTTGCCAGATGTGCTCTGATCTGATGAGACTTACCGGTGATCAGATGGATCTTAAGCAGAGTATACGGCTCTCCCTCCCAGAAGACCACCTGTAACGGCTGATACTGTGTTTCAATCTCCACTGTCCCATTTTCCGGACTTCTGACTACTGTCACCATATTTTTCTTTGGATCCTTTTTCAGATAACCATGGAGCTTTTTCTCTCCTTTGACGGCACCATGTACCAGACAGAGATAATACTTTTTGAGTGTTCTTTCCTTGAACAGACGGTTCATCCACTGAAGACCGTGAATACTCTTGCCCGCCACCACCAGACCACTGGTATTACGGTCAAGGCGGTTGCAGATTCCCGGCCGGAATGTCTGCGTAGAATCCTTTCCCAGATAATCCTCCAGCCATTCCACCAGAGAGTAATCATCTCTGTCCGCTTTTTGGGACAATACTCCCACAGGTTTATTCAGTACCAGAATATCCTGATCCTCATAAATCACCGGGATCTTCATAGGCTTCCTTCCCGTATTCCTTTTATTCTGATCCTTCTCCGGGATCTGCTTGCGAAAACTCTCAATGGTTTCATCGGCGAGATAAAGCGTAATCTCGTCTCCCACAGCTACCTTTTCAGAACCGTCCGCTTTTTTGCCATTTAATTTGATATTCTTTTTGCGAAGCATTTTATAAAAAAAACTCCGGGGTGCCAGCTGCATATATTTCGCCAGCATCCGGTCCAGTCTCTGGCCTTCCTCCTGAGCACTTACCTTTAAAACACGCATACAATAACCATGCCCTTCCCAAAACAAAACTCTTAAACCGCAGATATATACCTGCAAGGTAAATTTCATCGATATCACTCTGCTGATATAACACAATCCAACAATTTACCTTACACGATCAGGGAGCGGATATAAGAATCCACATTTTCTGCTTCCTCTGCCGTCACCTCATGCTCCTGCATCCGCTCTACTTCCTTGAGAAACAGCTTTTCGCTGGTCACGATCTGCACCTGAAAATCTCCCCACTGGTGTACTCCATTGGTCAGATACTCCCGGATATAGGACACATCCTGACCGTCTTTGCCGATCAGTGCGATCACATGACCTGCACCTACCACCGCAAAGTCCAGATTCATTACCTTGTCCGGCGAAGTGATCACCAGATCTGTATACAGCTTTGCCTCCTGTACTCCACTGTTTTCCAGACATTTCTTTGCCTTGTCATAACGCTCCCTGCTGACGCTGTGATACGGAAATAATACGATCAGTGCCACAAGCTGTTTGGCCCACGGAAGAACACATAGGATCGCCAGCACTGTAAAAATATTGGCTCGTGACATTTTATTGAGCAGCAGTCCGATTCCAAAAATGGCCGCTGCAATAACAATGATCGCGATCACCATAATGACCTTTCTCGTTTTCTTTTTGTTGATATACTCAAAGCTTCCTTTTTCTAACATAACAGTATCCATGCCTTTCTAAACACCCGCAGACTCCATACCACAGGCATAATATTTCCACTAAAATGATACAGTGGTTAAATAATTTTTGATATCTTACAAATTCCAAATATCACGCCCTACTGCATACGCCATCCGGGATAATATTTATTCTTCATAGTGCCGGAGCCATTGCCCTTGCACCAGCCCAGCGGGTAGCCATCCACACAGAAAAGGACATATCCCTTATATGGCTTGTCCACCACAACCGTTTCCCCTTTCAGATAACGGATCACGCGTTCATCCTCCGCCGGCAGATCGATCCTTTGCAGATAATCCTCTCCCCGGAGTGCCAGTGCAAGCTGCGGTGACGGCTCAAACCGTCCATTTTTATCGCTGCCAATGATCAGCCCTCCTGCCACGATCCGAAGACCTTTCATCTGACCTGCTGCCAAAGTCTCCGCAACATAGATGTCCTTTTTTCGGGACAGTTTCTTGAACTCAATTCCTGCCTCCGGCAGAATCATTTGAAAAAATTCTTCTATTCCTTCCTGAGTTTTCTGCTTCTGTTTATTTGACCGCAGAACTGTCCCATTTTTATCCCACATCTCTGATTCCGCATACGCCCTTCCGGCTTTTCCCTGCTTGTGCAGAAGCACCGCAAAGTGGCCTTCCCCCTCTGCCCGGTGCGGAAAGATCCGGACACATTTTTTCAGAGCAGGATCCCCATCCGGCACCCAGTCCGGTCTTCCTTCGGAATATCCCGGATATCGTGGCACCTCACAGATGGTCATATCCGGATGCTTCTTCAAAAAGGACTGTATCATTCCCTCATCCTCCAGAGGAGAAAAGGTACAGGTAGAATATACCATATCTCCCCCCGGTGCCAGCAGTTCATAGGCACTTTCCAAAATCTCCGTCTGAATCGAAGCATAATACTCCGGACCGTGAGCAAGCCAGCTTTTCACCATTCCCGGATCCCGCCGGAACATTCCTTCTCCGGAGCATGGAGCGTCGATCAGCACCTTCTGAAAAAAGCCAGACAGCATCGCAGCCAGATTTTGCGGCGTCTCTGCCGTCACCACAGCATTTCCTGTCCCTGCAATCTGTAAATTTTTCGCCAACGCCATTGCTCTGGATACGCTGATATCATTTGCCACCAAAAGACCTGTCCCATGACGCTTTGCCGCAAGCTCCGTTGCCTTGCCTCCCGGAGCTGCACACAGATCCAGCACCCTGTCCCCCTCCTCTACCGGAAGCAGACTCGCCGGAATCATGGCACTCGGCTCCTGAATATAATAAAGCCCTGCATAATAATAGGGATGCTTCGACGGCATATCTTCATCCGCATTATAATAAAATCCCTTTTCATTCCATGGCACCGGCTCGGTCTGAAACGGACAGATGTCCATGAACTGTTCCGGTGTTATTTTATTGGTATTTACCCGAAATGCCGTGCGGGTATTTTCTTTCATGCTGTTAATATAATCAGGATATTCTGTCCCCAGCATTCTTTTCATATTCTCCAGAAACCGCTCCGGTAACTCCTCTGTCCTCATTTCCTTTGGTCCTTTCCGTGATCTTATCCGTTCAGATTCTGTATTCCCTGCATTCTGACAGAACATTTCCGTCTTTCCTGCATCATCAGTTCAGGCTCTGTGCCCGGTACGACTCAGACAACACATCCAGCTGGCGGTTAAACCGCTCCAAAAGCGCAATGTCATCCGCCTGATAAACCCGGAAAAACTCATCCTGTATCTTGCCCACTTCACGCTTATTCATGGTGCGGTACAGATTCTCAATATTATTTAAGATATCGCTGACAATACCCGCCTTTCTCCGGTTGGAATTCTGGGCATCCATGATCTCATCCCGGACAGAAGACATTTCCATATCCAGTGCATCCACCGCCTTTGCGGCACGCAACAGACGTCCCCGGACCTCATCCGGCATGTTTTCTTTATATTTGTACTGCAGCGAATGCTCAATGATCGCCCAGAAGTTCATCGCCAAAGTACGGATCTGAATCTCCACCTCCAGATTTTTCGGACCGTTGATGGTCTGAACCGTATAATAAACGATTACATGATAGCTGCGGTAACCGCTTTCCTTGCTGTTTGCGATATAATCCTTTTCCTTTTTAATGATCATATCGCTTCGCTTGCGGATGATCTCCACAACCCTCTCAATATCCTCTACAAACTGACAGATGATCCGTATACCGGCAATATCTTCAATCTTTTCCTCCAGCTCCTCCATGGGTACATTTTTACGCTGGCATTTTTCCAGAATACTCGATATCTTTTTGACCCGGCCGCTGACCTGTACGATTGGGCAGTAAATCCCTGCATTATGATGCTCCTGGATCATATGATCGAATTTCACGGTCAGCTCATCCACCGCCTGTCTGTATGGATCTAATATCTCTCTCCACAATTGAATTTCCATGTTTTTATCCCCTTATCATTTTTGCTCATCATGTTCTAAATACCGTAACAAATAATATGGATTTACCGTACGTTCCTCTCCAGCCCTGTCATAATAAATGCCAAAATGAAGATGCACCGGGAACTTTCCTCTCGTCCCCTCCGGTCCATATCCGGTATCTCCCATATAACCAAGCAGTGTTCCTGCCTGTACCCTGTCTCCTTTTTGCAGCCCCGGAGCATATTCCTCCAGATGGGCATAATAGAAATATAATCCGGACTTTGTCCGAATTCCCACCCGGTATCCGCCAAGCTCCAGCCAGCCAATCTGCTCCACGACGCCATCCGACACCGACTGAACCGGTATCTGCTCCCGGTCATCAGAAAGCGGCATAATATCAATACCTTCGTGGCTTCGCCTGCCACCATAGCTGCGCCCCTCTCCATAACCGTCGTCAAACCCCCAGGACACCTTTTGTCCTTTTGCGCTCCGAACCGGGAAACATTCTGCCTCCTCCAGCAGAGGGTCAAGCAGCTTTTCTGCATTCTGCTTTTGCAGACCCTGCTGAACCTGCCATATCTTTTTCATCTCCGGCTGCCAGTTTACAATGTATCCGGCACACCAAACATCTGCAAACAGTACCAGAAATAAAGCGCCAAACCGGAGTATGATCCGTAAATACCTGCCATCCCGCCATCGCTTCTCTGTCCCCATGGACAAGCTCCTTACCGGGCATCCACCCAAAAGGTCTCCTTTATTCATACGGCGTTCCAGCTGCGATTATTCCTCCGATTTACAATCGTTATCTCTCCGTCTTTTTGCCCAAACAGTGCAGATGCTCCAGTCCGTTTTCCCTGACATAGGCAGCATAGCTCCTTCGACCTGCTTATTTATTTGTGCATAGCAATGGAGCCAATCTGTGGCATCAGCCAGGGGGCAAAACGCTGGTTTTGCCTTTCTACAGACTACATATTGCGGGATTTGTCTGCACATGCCTTCATGCATTCCATGACACTGCTGCGAAATCCCTTTTCCTCCAGCTTACATACTCCAGCAATGGTAGTACCTGCCGGAGAACAAACCATATCCTTAAGCTCTCCCGGATGTTTTCCTGTCTCCAGCACCATCTTGGCACTGCCAAGCACAGACTGTGCTGCGAACTGATATGCCTGTGCCCGCGGCATTCCCTCTGCCACGGCAGCATCCGCCATGGCCTCGATAAACATAAATACATAAGCCGGGGAGCTTCCGCTGACGGCAACCACCGCATCCATCAAATGCTCTCCTATAACCTCTGCCTTTCCAAAGCCGCGGAACAGACTGCAGACCTCTTCCAGCTCTTCTTCACTGACAAGCTCTCCCGGGCATAATGCCGTGACGGCCTCTCCAACCAGCGCCGGAGTATTTGGCATGGTCCGGATCAGCTTCACCGGTTTGCCAAAGGTATCCGAAAGCCACTGTAATGATTTGCCTGCAACGATCGTTACCACGATCTGGTTTTCTCCAATCTGATCCCTGATCTCCCGGATGACTCCTTCGCAATAGATCGGCTTAATGGCAAGGATCACAATATCCGCCTTTGCCACCTCTTTGTTGTCCAGCGTCGTGGAGATACCAAACTGCTCTGCCACCCGGTCTGCTGTTTTCCGGGTTGCCGAAGAAGCAATAATGTCCTCCTTCCGTAACAGTCCCTTCTGCAGCATACCGCCAATCATAGCGGATGCCATATTTCCTGCTCCAATAAACCCTACTTTCATAGTCATTCTCCATTCTGCTGCCTCTGTATGCAGCTTTAATTCTTTAATTCCATGGAGTAAGCTCCATGGATGCTAAAAACTCCTGTTGAAAGGCTTCCTGCTGTGCCAGCTCCACATGTACCGCCTCTGTGCCAACCTTTTCGGTCTGCCGCAAAAATTCCTCGGATAACAGTGCTCTGGCCGCTCCTTCTCCCGCAGCATTTCCTGCAATCACAAGCTTTTCCTGGGCAATCTCCGGAAAAAGTCCTGTCAGTACCGCATTCTTCTTCGAGATATGACCGCCAAAAACACCGGCAATATAAAGCCGGTCCACCTGCTCCAGCGTAAGACCTTTTTGCTCCAGAAGCATACGTATCCCCGCCTGTACCGCGGCCTTGGCAAGCTGAAACTGCCGGATATCCTTCTGAGTCAGATATACGTTTCTGCCCTGTGGATCCAGATACACAAGAAATCCTTTTTCTGTGATCCTTTCTCTGAGATATGCCGGGATTCCTTGCCTGTCCGCTTCCTTTACGTCACAGATCAGATAACCGTCTGCCAGCAAAACACCGCATTGTCTCAGAGATGCAATGCAGTCAATGAGTCCCGACCCACAAATTCCCTTTACCGGATAGATATTTCCTCTGTCATCCGGAATCACTTCCAATAATATATTACCACTTTGTCTCGCAATATGCATCCCCGCAATTGCACCCTCTTCTCCCCGCATTCCCTGGGAGATCTGTGCACCCTCAAAGGCGGGTCCCGCCGGCGCAGAGCAGGCAGAGATCTCTCCCCGTAAGCTCAGGGCAATCTCCGCATTGGTTCCCATGTCTACCGCCAGTACCGTCTCTTTTGTTTCATGAAGCTTTAGATCACAGATCACGGAAACCGCATCGGCACCCACATGAGCGTCAATCCCTGCCGGCACGATGACTTCCACAGACTTCATACGCTCCATTCCAAGATTGCTGCCCTTGCACCGGTATATTCCCCGGTACGCCGGACGAAAGGGACTCCCCGCCAGACCGGACACATCCTGTCCCAGAAAAATATGACACATCGTCGTATTTCCCACGACGGTAAGTGTTCGGATCTGCTCCAATGTACAGAAGCCATCACAAAGCTTTTGAGCCATATCCTGAAGCTGCTCCCGGATCAACTGTTCCAGCTTCTCCTTGGAACCTCTCTGGCAATGCATCAGCCGCATCATCACATCGGCTCCCAGAAGCGTCTGTCTGTTTTTCTCCTGATAACCGGCAATTTTCCCACCGCTTACCAGGTCATACAATGCCATATCCACGGTGGTCGTTCCTATATCCACCGCAAGGCCGTAATTGCTCCCGGAAATCTCCGGTCCGCCGCCTTCCTTCCGAAGCTGCGGTTGTATATGATCTGTTCCTTTGATGGTATCGGATTTCGCCATCCGGACAATCTGCATATTTTCACCTCTGATCTACTCTATAATATCCTATTTTTTAATTCTTCTTTAGAAATTGCTTCGCAATTCTCGTTGGCTTCGCTCTACATTACGAACATTTTCCTATACCCTAAAAAGGGCAAAATCAGCGTTTATCCCATGATTCACACCGCATTACAAGCATTTTCCTATACACTTAAAAAACGCCACGGACGCGAATCCGTGACGATTTCTCATTCTAGATATTGTTGTGTCTACTTTGCATAATCGGTAACTCTGGATTCCCGGATCACATTTACCATGATCTGACCCGGATACTTTAATTCAGACTCTATCCGCTTGGAAATATCCCGCGCCATAAGTACCATATCATCGTCACTTACCTGACTCGGTACGACCATTACACGCACCTCACGTCCAGCCTGAATGGCATATGATTTCTCTACGCCTTCATAGCTATTCGAAATATCCTCTAACTGTTTTAATCTGTTTGTGTAGGTTTCCAGTGTCTCACGGCGTGCACCCGGTCTGCCTGCAGAAATTGCATCGGCAGCCTGAACAATGCAGGCAATGATGGACTCTGGCTCTACATCACCATGGTGTGCTTCCACGGCATTGATAACAACCTTTGACTCTTTATATTTGCGACACAGGTCCGCACCGATCTGGATATGTGTTCCCTCAATCTCCTGATCGACTGCTTTTCCTATATCATGTAATAAACCAGCTCTCTTGGCAATTCTCACATTTTCACCCAGCTCTGCAGCAAGCAGACCGGACAAATGTGCCACCTCGATTGAATGCTTCAATGCATTCTGACCATAACTGGTTCTGAACTTCATTCTTCCCAGCAAACGGATCAGCTCCGGATCAATGCCGTGAACACCAACCTCCAGTGTTGCGGCCTCACCTTCCTCGCGAATCATTGACTCAACTTCCTTCTGAGCCTTAATGACTGTTTCCTCGATTCGTGCCGGATGAATACGGCCATCTACGATAAGCTTCTCCAAAGCAACACGGGCTACCTCACGTCTCACTCCATCAAATGCTGATATAATAACGGCCTCCGGTGTGTCATCAATGATCAGATCAACACCAGTCAACTGTTCCAATGTACGGATATTACGACCTTCTCGACCGATAATCCTTCCCTTCATTTCATCGTTTGGCAACTGGACAACAGAGATCGTAGTTTCTGCCGCATGATCAGCCGCACACCGCTGAATTGCATTTACCACGTAATCCTTCGCTCTCTTGTCTGCTTCTTCCTTCGCCTTACGATCCAGCTCTTTTACAAGAACTGCAGTTTCATGTTTTACGTCCTCTTCAACAGATTTTAAAAGATATTCTTTCGCTTGTTCAGAAGTTAAACCGGAAATCTCCTCAAGCTTATGCAGATTCTCTGCCTTGGCATTTTCCAACTCTTCCTTGAGGGCATCAAGACTTGCATCCTTTTTGTTAAGGGCTGCCTCTTTTCTTTCCAGTTGTCCTGATTTTTTATCCAGAGATTCCTCTTTCGACAATACTCGTTCTTCATATCGCTGAAGTTCTGCACGGCGTTCCTTGGACTCGCGTTCAATTTCATTTTTTGTCTTGATCGCTTCCTCCTTCGCCTCAAGCAATGCTTCGCGCTTTGTGGTCTCTGCATTTTTCAGAGCATCATCAATGATCTTCTTTGCTCTGTCCTGTGCTGATCCAAGCTGCTGCTCCTCAGACTTGATGTAATTGTCTACAGCGACTTTTTTGGTCACAAGCGCGGTAACGATAATCCCAACCAATAGAACAACAATAGCAATAAAAATATATGCTACTGGTGACATCGAATAGGACACCTCCTTATATGATTTCGTTGTATATTTTAAGCACAATACAACGATTTAATTTTATACTGTTTATAACAATATGTCAAGCGAATTACATATAACTGCGAAGCTCCTCTGCTTTGTCTGTCTGCTCCCATGGAAGGTTCAGTTCATCTCTTCCAAAGTGCCCGTAAGCCGCTGTCTGCTTATAGATCGGACGGCGCAGATCAAGCATTTTGATAATGCCTGCCGGACGCAGATCAAATTTTTCACGAATAATCTCTACCAGCTTCTGGTCATCCAGTTTACCGGTTCCAAAGGTGTCCACCATAACGGATGTCGGCTGTGCGACACCGATCGCATAAGAAAGCTGAATCTCACATTTCTTTGCCAGTCCTGCTGCGACGATATTTTTGGCAACATATCTGGCTGCGTATGCTGCAGAACGGTCTACCTTCGTGCAGTCCTTGCCGGAGAATGCTCCACCACCGTGACGGGCATATCCGCCATAAGTGTCAACAATAATCTTTCTGCCGGTCAGACCACTGTCTCCATTTGGTCCGCCGATCACGAAACGTCCTGTCGGATTAATAAACACCTTTGTCTCCTGATCGATCAGCTCTGTTGGAACAATCGGATCGATCACATATTTACGGATATACTCATGGATCTGCTCCTGTGTCACATCCTCTGCATGCTGTGTGGAAA
>JBNMJP010000033.1:0-13741 GCA_050873905.1 Jutongia sp.
GATTCGTAGACAGGTCGCATTAGAGCTGGGTGCTGTTGTGCCTATCATCAGATTGAGGGATAACATACAGCTTAATCCGAACCAGTATGTGATCAAGATCAAGGGTGTGCCGGTAAGTGAGGGAGAAATTTTATTTGATCATTATATGGCGATGAATCCGGGTTATGTGGAGGAAGAGATCACCGGAATCCCAACCTTTGAGCCGTCCTTCCACCTGCCGGCTATCTGGATCACGGAGGGGCAGAGAGAGCGTGCGGAATCGCTGGGATATACCGTTGTGGATCCGCCGTCGATTATTGCAACCCATCTGACAGAGGTTATCCGCAATCATCTGGATGAACTTTTGACCCGTCAGGATGTACAGAATCTGATCAACAATATTCAGGAGCAGAATACGACGTTGATCTCAGAGCTTGTGCCGAAGCTTCTGGGAGTTGGTGAGATACAGAAGGTATTACAGAATCTTCTGAGAGAAGGCATATCGATCCGCGATCTTGTAACGATCTTTGAGACATTGGCAGATAATGCTGCGACTACAAGGGACACGGATGTGTTGACGGAATACGTCAGACAAAGCCTGAAACGGGCGATTTCCAATAAATATTTCCCTGCAAATGAGATGACCAGTGTGGTGACTCTTGATCCGAAGATCGAGCAGGAGATCATGAGTTCTGTGAAGCAGACAGAGCAGGGAGCTTATATTAATCTTGATCCCGACAGGACGAAGGGGATTCTGGCATCTGTGGGAGACGAGGTGGAGAAGATGGAGGAGCTTGGCAAAAATCCGATCATTATTACCTCGCCGATCGTGCGGATGTACTTCAAAAAGATTACGGAAGAGCAGTTTAAGGATCTGATCGTTGTTTCCTATAATGAGATAGAAAATGACGTAGAATTACAATCAATTGGGATGGTGACAGTATAGTGGTTATTAAAAAATATATTGCAAAGACAGAAGAGGCGGCCACAGCGCTTGCCAGGGAAGAGCTTGGAAAAGATGTCGTGATCATGAATGTTAAAAAGAACATTCCCAAGGGCATTGCAAAGCTCTTTCGAAAGGAAAGTGTAGAGGTGACGGCTGCAGTAGATGAGGTGGTTCCGGAAAGTACACCGAAGGAAATGCCGGATTTCTCGAAGCTGCAGGAGGCCATGCAGGGAGAGGCAAAGCCTGCACCGGATTCCAAGGCGGCAAAGGCAGAGGCAGCAAGAGCTGCTCTGGCAGAGAAAAATCAGGTAATTCTGGAGGAGGAACCGGAAGAGGAGGAAACTTCGGAAAACAATGCCATTGAGCAGAAACTCAGTGATCTGCAGAAACTGCTGGAAAAACAGGTTATGGCAGAGCCGGAGAAGAAAGAAGAAAAAGAAGAGTCAAAGCTGACGGATAAAAATAAAGCGTATATTCGCCTGATCCGTTCCCAGATGGAAAACAATGAGGTGGAGGAGACGTATATTGAGCAGATTCTGGAGGAAATCCAGGGAAGTCTCAAAAAAGATACCTCTCTGGATAATATTCTTTCCGGAGTTTATCAGAAAATTGTATTAAAGATTGGACGTCCCCGTCTGATCGATCTTCATGCCAAAAAGAAAAAGTATGTATTTTTTATTGGTCCGACCGGTGTGGGAAAAACAACAACCATAGCAAAGATCGCTTCCATGCTGAAGCTGTCGGGAAAAGTCAAGGTGGCTTTGGTAACTTCGGATACCTATCGTATTGCGGCAGTGGAGCAGTTAAAAACATATGCCAATATTCTCGGAGTACCTCTTAAAGTAGTATATTCGGCAGATGAAATGACAAATACCATGGAAGAGCTGGAGGAGTATGATCTCGTACTGATCGACACGGCGGGGCGCTCTCATAACAATAAGGAACAGAAGGAGGATATCCACCGTCTGTTGGAAACAGTACCGGAGGAGCAGCGGGAAGTGTTTCTTGTGATGAGTGCTACGACGAAATACAGGGATCTTGTAAAGATTTCCCAGTCCTATTCAGAGATTACGAAATACAGTTTGATATTTACTAAACTTGATGAAACAGATGCGATCGGAAACGTATTTAATATCCGTATGCTGACGGGGGCTCCGTTGTCTTATATGACATGGGGGCAGAATGTACCGGATGACATTGGAAAAGTAGATGCGCAGAAGATGGCAAAACAGCTTCTGGGAGGGAACAGCTGATGGATCAGGCAGAACAGCTAAGAAATATTGTAAAACAACAAAATAAAAAGCAGCGGTCTGCACGGGTGATTACAGTGACCAGCGGAAAAGGCGGCGTGGGAAAGTCCAATGTCTCTGTTAATCTGGCAATCCAGATGAGTCGTGTAGGAAAAAGGGCTGTCATACATGATGCTGATTTTGGTCTTGCAAATATTGAGGTGATGTTGGGAATGCGTCCTCAGTATAATCTGGCGGATATGATGTTCCGCGGCAAGGATGTGAAAGATATTATCTGCACCGGGCCGGAAGGGATTGGATTTATTTCCGGCGGTTCCGGGCTGCGGGAAATGACAAATCTCAATAAGGATCAGATTCTGAGTCTGGTCCGTACCATGTATGAGCTGGATCATTATGCGGATGTGGTTATCATTGATACCGGTGCGGGAATTTCTGACACGGTGATCGAACTGGTGGCATCCAGCTCGGAGGTCCTTTTGGTGGCAACGCCGGAACCGACTTCGATCACGGATGCCTATGCACTTCTGAAGACGCTTCATCGCCATGATGGGTTTGATGCGGAAAGCACTTCCATTAAAATGATCGGAAACAGGATCCAGAGTTATGAAGAAGGGAAGGAATTGTATCTTAAGCTCAATACTGTGGTAAATAAGTTTCTGGGAATGGACATGGAATATCTGGGGGCTATTCCCTATGATGAATGTCTTCCAAGGGCCGTTATGCAGCAACAGCCGGTTTCTCTCGCATATCCGGATGCACCATCGGCAAGGGCATTGTTGGAACTGGCGATGGTTCTGGAGGATGAAAAAAGGGAAATTGCACCGATGGATACGGCACATGGACTGGCGGGATTATTTACCAAAATTTTTAAGCACCAGTTCCGATCATCAAAATAGAAGGTTGAAAATTCAGTGTGAAACAGGGGAGAAATAAACAATATGAAAAAAGTTTTGGTTGTAGATGATTCTGCACTCATGAGAAGAGTTCTATCTGATATAATTAATAAAGATGAAGAATTTCATACGGAACACAGTGCAAAGGATGGACTGGAAGCCTTGAAATTGTTGGAGCAGAATAATTTCGATGTCATTGTGTTAGATATCATTATGCCTCGGATGAACGGAATTGATTTTCTGAAGGAAGTCAATAAAAGAGGGTATACTGCCAAAATCATCATCGTCAGCACAATTGCCAGAAAGGGAGCAGGGGAAACCATTGAAGCTCTTGAACTGGGGGCATTTGATTTTGTGACAAAGCCGGGAAATCTGCGGGATGCTAAGTCGGGAGAGTTTGCGGCCAAAGTGCTTGGAAGACTCTATCTGGCAATGGGAATGGAATGGAAGGATACCTTATCCGAACAACTGGAGGCATCCGAGCAGGTATTTCGTAAGATGAGGCAGTCGGATGAGATAGAACGACAACACTCCGATCCTCGGGAGAAGCCAGAAAGCAAATCGGAGAAAAGACTGCCGCGTGCTTCTATTGTGAATGTCAATGCATCCGGAAAGCTTGTGGCTCTTGCATGTTCTACCGGTGGTCCTAAGGCATTGCAGCAGGTGATCCCGAAACTTCCAAAGAATCTGGATGCGGCAGTAGTGCTGGTGCAGCATATGCCGGTGGGATTTACCGCTTCCTTAAGTGCCAGACTCGATGAAATGAGTGAGATCCGGGTGAAGGAGGCGCAGGATGGAGAAGTTCTTCAAAAGGGAACGGTATATATTGCCAAGGGAGGTTCCCAAATGCGTGTAATAGAGAAAAACAGGCATGAATTTGTCTTGTCTGTCAGGGAAGAGGGGGCCCGGAATGGGTTAAAGCCATGTGCAGATATCCTGTATGAGTCGTTGAGGGAGAGCTCATTTGAGGAGATTACCTGTGTCGTTATGACGGGAATGGGAGCAGATGGCACCAAAGGAATATTGCAACTAAAAGAAACCAACAAAATTTACGTAATAGCACAGGATGCAGAGAGCAGCACTGTATACGGAATGCCGAAAGCCATAGCGGAAAGCGGTGTTACTGATGAAGTACAGGATCTGGATCTGATCGCTGGAGCTATCATTAAGCATGTGGGGGTGCGATAATATGGATGTTAGTCAGTATCTTGAAATTTTTATTGATGAGACAAAGGAACATTTGCAGACACTAAGTGATCAACTGATGATCCTGGAGCAGGAACCGGAAAACATGGACACGATCAATGAGATTTTCCGTGCCGCCCATTCTTTGAAGGGAATGGCGGGGACCATGGGTTACAAGCGTATGCAGCGTCTGACTCATGATATGGAAAATGTATTTCAGGAGATCCGAAGTGGTAATATGAAGGTGCAGCCGGAATTAGTGGATGTACTTTTCCGTGGACTGGATGCATTAGAGGGGTATCTTGCCAATATTCTGGAATCTGCCGATGAAGGAACGGAAGAAAACCAGGATATTATCAATACATTAAACGAAATTGTGGAGAAGGGAACCGGTAAGGCAGGTCAGACGCCGGAGGTGGCAGCACAGGAAACTCCGAAGCAGGAAGAAGCAGTATCGGCAGGGGGCGCATTATATGAGTCTATTACCATATCGGATTATGAGATCAATACCTTTGAAAAGGCAAAAGAGCAGAATCTGAATATTCTTGGAATAACGGTATATCTGGAGGAGTCCTGTCTTTTAAAGGCGGCGAGAGCATTCTTGGTATTTAAAGCCCTGGAGGAGCTTGGCGAGGTTATGAAGGCGGTGCCGGATGTTCAGGATATTGAAGATGAGAAATTCGATATGAATTTCAGCCTGGTATATTTTACCAAGGAAAGTCCGGAGAAGATCAAGGCGGCCATTGAAAATGTATCCGAAATTAAAGAGGCGGTTGTCGGCGAGTTCAAACTTCCGGAGAATGGTGCTGAGAAGACAGAGGAAAAGGCAGCGCAGGAGGAAGAAAAGAAAGAAGAGAAACCTGCAAAGCAGGCAAGTGCAACGGCTGTAAAGAGCGAACCTAAAAAGGATACAGCCAAGAAAACAGAAAAGAAAAACGCAAAGCCGGCAGTGGGCAGAACGGTCCGTGTAGATATTGAAAAGCTGGATGTTTTAATGAATCTTGTGAGTGAGCTGATCATTGCAAAAAATGGTCTTGTTTCCATAAGCTCCAGTGCACAGAATACCAGAAATGACAATAGCTTCAATGAGCAGATCGAGTATCTGGAGAGCGTAACTACCAATCTTCATGAATCGGTCATGAAGGTACGAATGGTGCCAATTGAGAGTGTCGTAAATCGTTTTCCACGTATGATCCGTGATCTGAGCAAAAAACTGGATAAGAAGATGGAGCTGCATATGTCCGGTGAGGATACCGAGCTTGACAGAACGGTAATTGACGAGATTGGTGATCCATTGCAACATTTGCTCCGTAATTCCGCAGATCATGGTCTGGAGAGCAATGAGGAGCGTCTGGCTCTGGGTAAGTCGGAGGTTGGAAATATCTGGCTCAATGCATATCAGGATGGTAATAATGTCAATATTGAGGTTCGTGATGATGGTGCCGGGATCAATATTGAAAAGGTAAAAAATAAAGCTTTGGAAAAGGGAACGATTACACCGGAGCAGGCAGAGGTAATGACAGATAAGGAGATTATTGATCTTTTATTCCAGCCAAGCTTTTCTACGGCGGAAAAGATTACAGATGTTTCCGGACGAGGTGTTGGTCTTGACGTTGTGAAGACCAAGATTGAAGGCCTGGGAGGTAATATTGAGTGTCGTTCCGTTGTGGGAGAGGGAAGCAGCTTTATTATTCATCTGCCACTGACTCTTGCTATTATTCAGGCATTGATGGTTGAACTTGGAAACGAGAAGTATGCAATTCCTCTGGGCAGCATTCAGACCATAGAAGACGTTGCCGTTTCTGATATTAAATATGTTCAGACCAAGGAAGTGATCAATCTTCGAGGTACTGTTATTCCACTGATCAGACTGGATCAGATTCTTGATGTAGAGAGTTCTCTGGAGGATCCGGAGAGTCTTACGGTTGTTATTGTGAAGAAGGGAGATAAGCAGGCAGGTCTCGTTGTTGATAACCTGATCGGTCAGCAGGAGGTCGTTATCAAATCAATCGGAAGTTATATCAACTGCAGTAAGATCATCAGTGGAGCAACCATTCTGGGAGATGGAGAGATTGCTTTGATCTTGGAAGTAAATACTCTGGTATAAAAGGGAAAGGCATGGTGAGATTAGTATGGATAGTAATAATGTACAGAATCTGGATACTGTGGGAAATGAGAAACAGTATATTGTGGTAAGACTCGGTTCCGAGCAGTATGGTATTGATATACAATATGTGGATAATATTGTCCGCAAGCAGAGGATTACAAGGGTTCCAAAGGCACAGCATTATTTTAAGGGTGTGATCAACCTTCGCGGAGAGGTGATTCCGGTGATGAGTCTTCGGTTGAAGTTTGATCTGGAACCGGATGAATATACAAATGCCACAAGAATTATTATTATAAAGCTGGAACAGCATTCTGCAATCGGTATTATTGTAGACGAGGTAAAAGAGGTTGTGACCCTGTCTGAGGATGCCATAGATAAGCCGACCAGTGCAGACAGTTCAGGGGATTCCAGAATACAGTATCTGAGCGGTGTGGGAAAGCAGGAGAGCGGATTGATCTCTCTGCTTAACATTGCAAATGTAATCAACGATAAAGAGGCAGTATCATAAATAACATGAGGTGATGTCGATGCAGATGGATGAAGAAAACATGGATGACATGGAGTTTGATATTCTTACAGAGATAGGAAATATAGGTGCCGGGAATGCAACAACAGCATTGGCAAAGTTAATTGATGGCCGGGTCGATATGCATGTACCGAAGGTAGAAATGCTTGCATTTAAGGATCTGGCAGAAATTCTGGGAGGAGCAGAGGAACTTGTGGCTGGTATTTTACTGAGCCTGGAAGGAGATATTGAGGGGTCCATGCTGTTTGTTCTGGAAAACAGAGCGGCGCATCATCTGGTACATAAGCTGATGGGAAGTGATGGCAGCACATTGGAGGATAGCTTTACGGAAATGGAACAGTCCGCCCTGGTGGAGATTGGTAATATCATATCCGGGGCATATCTGACAGCGATATCGCAGTTGACAAATTTAAATATTATACAAACAGTTCCAAGTCTTGCTATTGATATGGCCGGTGCAATTTTAAGCGTACCGGCGATTGAGTTTGGCAAGCTTGGGGATAAAGCACTTTTGATAGAATCCCAGTTTGAGGATGATGAAATTGATGTTTGCGGGTATTTCATTTTAATACCTACATTGGAGTCATACACACGTATTTTGAAGTCATTGGGAATGTAGGTGGAAAAATGGATGGAACAATGATCAAAGTCGGAATGGCAGACGCAAATATTTGTCATTCACCGGATGCAATCACTACGCTTGGTCTTGGATCCTGTGTGGGAGTTGCACTATATGATAAAACGACAAAGATTGCCGGCCTTGTGCATGTGATGCTTCCAGATAGTACGAAGGTGCGACAGAATCAGAATAAAGCCAAATTTGCAGATACCGGCATTGATATGTTGATCGATATGATGCGGAAGGAAGGAGCCAATTGTTCCCTGCTGACGGCGAAGATCGCCGGTGGTGCCCAGATGTTTGCTTTTGGCAGCAATAATGATATGCTGCGGGTAGGGCAGCGGAATGTGGAGGCTGTAAAGGCCAAACTGAAAGAATTGGGTATTCGTATTCTTGCAGAGGAGACAGGAGAAAACTATGGACGGACTGTGGAGTTTTATCCGGAAACCGGTGATTTTCTGATCAAATCAGTAGGAAGAGAGCAGAAGACAATTTGATCAGGGGCATAAATGTTCCTGAAGGGAGACAGCATGAAAACAGAGTATATTCCTAAGGTGATTACACTGCTGGCAGGGGCTGTTGTGTGTATTGTGTCTATTGTCAGGCATATGGATACCACATACAGCTTGGAAATCCTGCTGGCAGCCCTTATTATTTTTTACATAATAGGCTGTATTGCAAGGCGTATTATCGAGAAGGTTATGACGAGCAATCGTTTCATCAAGGAAGTAATGGATGAGACGGAGAAGGCTCAGGAGGATTCAGAAGAGATAGAGGATGCAGACGGCGGGGAGAAGGATGCGCAGTCTCAGGAGAATTAGAGCAAATAAACTCATGATCATAAAGGGGATGAGGGGAATTTATGAACGAGAAAGAAAGAGCTGCCTTATGGGAAGAATATGTGAAAACACGCAGCCCAAAGCTCAGAGAACAGTTAATTGTAGAATATGTTCCGTTGGTAAAGGTAGTTGCCGGAAGAATGGGAATGTATCTGGGATACACTGTGGAATATGATGATCTCACCGGATATGGAATCTTTGGCTTGATCGATGCCATTGACAAATTTGAGCTGACGAAGGGAGTCAAATTTGAGACGTATGCCAGTTTGAGGATTCGCGGTGCGATTTTGGATCAGATTCGAAAAATGGATTGGATTCCGAGAACGCTGCGCCAGAAGCAGAAAAAGCTGGAGACCACCATGGGACAGTTGGAAACCGAACTGGGAAGAACGCCGACAAATGAGGAACTTGCAAAAGCACTGGAAATGACGCAGGAAGAGCTGGATGCTCTGGTGAATCAGACTCAGGTGGCAAATTTGGTGTCTCTGGATGAATATCTGGAGCAGGGCAGTGAGGTTCGTGTAGAGGCTGGAAACAAATCTGCCTTTTTGCAGCCGGAGCAGGTGGTGGAACGCCAGGACCTCAAACGGCTTTTAGCAGAGGCGATCAATTCTCTGACAGAGAAAGAACAGAAGGTTATTGCACTTTATTACTATGAGGAACTAACATTAAAGGAGATTAGCAATATTCTGGAGGTTTCCGAGTCCAGAGTTTCACAGCTTCATACAAAGTCTCTTCGCAAAATGAAGGAAAAATTGGGATCCCAGAATATGGGGGTCCTTGGAATTTGGAATATATAGGCTGCCGCACAGCTGTGGCAGCCTTTGATATTATTATGTGTCAAGGAGGGAGATTGGGATGAAAAGAAATGCCTTTTTTCAACTTGTACAAAAAGATGACGGGGTGTATTTAAAATCATATCCTGCATTGCAGGGGGGAGCACCTCTTTCCATGGAAGATATTATGCAGTATCTGGAACAAAAGAAAATTATGGATGTTCAGCTGGGAGATATCGCTTCCTTTGTGGAGGAAGCAGCACAGCAGAAAAATGCAGAGAAAAAGATATTATCGGAAAATCGTCTGCCGGAAAAGGAATTTCCACTGATCACCATGGATCCGGAACGTAAATTTGCCAAAATTCGTCTGTATCCGCCATCAAACGGTGGTATGCGTATTTCCAGTGACGAGATTTTGGACCGTATGGGACAGATAGGAATTAAATACGGGATTCTCACAGAAAATATCAAGCTTATGCTGAAAGGAAGATTATATTGTACGGATGTGCTGATCGCAAAGGCAAAGCCACCGGTACAGGGAAGTGATGCGGTGATCACCTATCATTTTGACGTGGATAAGACTTGTAAGCCGGCAATGGATGAGTCCGGCAATGTAGACTTTCACCAGCTTGATATGATAGAAAATGTCGGTGAGGGTCAGCTTCTGGCGACATTGCAGCCGGCTGATCTTGGCACACCGGGAACGGATGTGACAGGAGGGGAGTTAAAGCCCAAAAAGGTCAAACAGCTTTTCTTAAAACATGGCAAAAATATCCATCTGTCTGAGGATGGATGCGAGATGTATTCGGATGTTTCCGGAAATGTCACGCTGGTAGAGGATACAGTATTTGTATCAGATCAGTATGAGGTGCCGGCAGATGTAGGTCCGTCTACCGGTGATATCGAATACGATGGAAGCGTTGTTGTGAAGGGAAATGTCCTGACGGGATATTCCATTAAGGCAACTGGCGATATTACAGTCAATGGCGTGGTGGAAGGTGCCAGTCTGATCACAGATGGCAAAATTGTACTGAAGAGGGGCATTCAGGGCAAGGGCGAGGCAGCGCTGCAGGCAGGTGGTGATGTTATCAGCAATTTTATTGAAAGTGCCAGTGTGACCTGTGGCGGAAAAATCATGACAGAGACTATTATGCACAGCTAGGTGACAGCGGAGGATGATATTGTTGTCAAAGGAAAACGTGGTATGATTGCCGGAGGTTCTCTAAAGACAAAAACTAAGATCGAAGCAAAGACGATTGGTTCTACTATGGGAACCCTCACAGAGCTGCAGGTGGGAATTGATCCAAAGCTTGTGGAGCAGCACCGTCTTCTGGAGAAGGAAGTGGAGCAGCTTACTTCCGAGAGGGAGGGACTGATGCAGAATGTTCTTTTATTAAAGAAAAGAATGGATGCCAAGGGAAAGCTGGATGATGAAAAGATGGCTTCTCTCAAAAAGACAGGAAAACGGATTCAGGAGATTGATGCGCGTCTGGAGGAGAATGCTGCCGAAAGAGAAGTTTTAGAGGTAGAATTAAATAAGAAGGATAACGGTCGTATTATTGCAGAAAACATTGTTTATCCGGGTGTAAAAATGACCATATCCAATGTCAGCAATACCATCAAATCAGAAGTACAGCATAGTGCCTTTGTGAGAGATGGAGCAGACATCCGGATCAGAGCCATTTAATCACAGTATATAAAATACAGCAGCTTTGTGGCTGTTTCAGAATTTGCTGGTATTGCGAAAGGAAGGGATACAGATGTCATTATCAATCGATTATATTACAATGCCGCCAAAATCGCAGGAAGTATCACAGATACAGCATGGGGATCAGGTACGATACGAACATTCCCAACAGGAAGTGGCTTCGCAGGTGCAGCAGCAGGTACACCAAAATTCCCACCAGACGATTCGTCGTACCAAGGCAGAGAATAAGGATTATCTGAAGGAAGAAGAAAAGAGAAAAGGCAAAAAGGGTTCCGGCGGGAAGGGCAGTAACCATTCGGAGAAGCATCCGCAGGAGATGGAGAAGGATCCGAGAGCCGGAGGAAGCTTTTTTGATATGAAGGTATAAGGAGACAGCACTGCCAGATAATATCCAAATAAAAGATAAGGAAACGACAGCAATGGTTATTTTGGAAATAATAATGATCGTGATCGGTCTGGGAGCCGTGGTTATGAGTTACCGGATCACCGATCAGAAGAAGGATCACACAGAAAATATTTCGGAGGAAGAGAAGGCATTTCCTGATTCCCCGGCAGAGCTTCAAAAGGCGGAAGAGGAACTGGATCACTACAAAGAGGATGTAATATCATCAGCGGAAGAAGAGCTTAGCAGACTGTCTAATGACAAGCTCATGGGGATGAATGAATATTCCGAGGAAGTACTGAACCGCATGGCGAAAAACCATGAGGAGGTTGTATTTTTATATGATATGCTCAAGGAAAAGGAAGAGGACATCAAGGATCTGGTTCATCATGTAGATTCTGTCAAAGCAATGATCCATGATGAGACAGCGAAGGAATATCAAAAAATGATGGATGCCCTGAAGCTGCTGCAGGAAAGCAGAATTGCCATAGAAGATGGTGTGACAGGAAAAGAAGAACCCCAACAGGAAAGTATTTCCATGGTGGAAGGACATTTAAAAAGCACACAGGCAGAGAAGCTGGCATCCAATCTGGAACAGCAGGATCAGCAAAAGAAATCAGAGGTCCGGAAGAAGGACCAGTCTTTGGATGAAACCTCTTTAGAAAAAAATAACGACAATCATAATACGGAGATTATTCATCTTTATAAGGAAGGATATTCTGTTCTGGAAATATCCAAAATGCTGTCTCTCGGTCAGGGAGAGGTGAAATTTGTAATCGATCTTTATGAAAACCGTTAAGACAGAAGAGGAGGAAGACATGGATAAAAGATCCTTTATACGCGGATTTGGAACGGGTGTGCTTTTTGCAGCGGTGATCCTTGGCATATCATGTCTTATGAGGACATCAGATGATGCGGTGATCAAAAGAGCCAAAAAGCTTGGAATGACATATGCAGCGGAGGAAGAGGCTTTGTTTCAGACATCTGCACCGAAAAAAAGTGCTCCTGCGGGATCGCCGGTACCATCGTCATCATCGACACCGGCATCGTCAAACCAGAAATCTCAGGCGACCGTAAAGCCAAAGGAGACAAAAAAGCCGGATAAAACAATCCAGAAGAAACAGACCGATCAAAAAGAATTTGATCGGGAAAAACAGAAGATAAAAGATGACTTTGAAAAATCAACAAAAGAACTGCAGATTCAGGCAGGAGACTGGTCTGCTGATGTGAGCCGTAAGCTGGAGGATATGGATGTGATCTCCGATGCAAAGGCATTTGATGCTTATATGGATAAGCACGGGTACAGCAGTAAGATCAAAGCCGGAAATTATAGTATTACCAAGGGTGCTGATTTTGACCAGATTGCAAAGGAGATTACATCAAAATGAGATTTCGACCATGCATTGATATTCATAACGGAGCAGTAAAACAGATTGTAGGGGGCAGTCTGCGTGACAGTGGTGATCAGGCCCGGAACAATTATGTATCACAGTATGACGGAGCATATTATGCCAATATGTATCAGAGAGACGGGTTTCGGGGTGGTCATATTATACTGCTTAATCCTGTAGGAAGTGAGTGGTATGAGAAGGATCTCGAACAGGCAGAGGGGGCTCTGAAGGCATATCCCGGTGGAATGCAGATTGGTGGAGGCGTGTGTCCTGATAATGCGGAAAAATTTCTGGATATGGGAGCGAGTCATGTGATCGTGACATCGTATGTATTTCGAAACGGGAATGTAGATTTTGACCGTCTGCAAAAGCTGTCAGGTCTCATTGGAAAAGAGCATCTTGTGCTGGATCTGAGCTGTCGCAGATATGAGGATGGATATTACATTATGACAGACCGCTGGCAGAAAAAGACGGATGTCTGCTTAACGAAGGAGACCATGGAGGAGCTGCAGGGCTACTGTGACGAATTTCTGATCCATGCCGTTGATGTGGAAGGCAAACAGAGTGGGGTAGAGAAGGAGCTGTTGACATTTTTGGGAAAGAATATTTCCTGTCCGATCACCTATGCCGGAGGGATCCATGATCAGGAGGATCTCTTTTATATAGAAAGCTGTGGAGCCGGAAAACTTGACTTTACCATTGGCAGTGCGTTAGATCTTTTTGGCGGAAAATTAGCTTATCAGGATATGCTGAAATACCGATAAACAGGGGATATTTCGCTGCTTTTATTGGTTTGTTGAGAGATTGTAACAAAGATTGTGGTGTAATTTGTTACAAATATTACATGAAACAAATATTCATTTTAAATTTCGACAGAGAATTTGATGATTTTCACAAAAATACATCGAATGCCCTGTCGTTTTTTGGTGAAATTTAATGATAAAAAGAGGGTTTGGTTTTGTACAAAGTTTTAATTATTGCAAATTGGGTTGATTTTTTAAAATAATGTGATATAATTGTTACATAAATGTTAAGTGACAAGCGGTCATACAACAGGACATTTTCCGGTTGCGTAATTCATATGTCACTTTCATTCAGGAGGTTATCATGAAGTTTAAAAAATATGCAACACTTTTACTA
>JBNMJP010000034.1:0-13675 GCA_050873905.1 Jutongia sp.
ACAAATGCCCGTACCATAAATGGATACGACATTATCTGTATCATCAGATCGATCATTGATTATCCTCCATTTCCATCTGCCGCACTGTCTGTATTATTTCAGCATAAACATCTGCGCGAACTCTGATTTTTTATACTCCTCCACGGTTCCAAAGAAATACCCCGCATCACTGATATGAAGAATCTTATCTGCATATTTCAATGCATTTCCCATATCATGAGTTACCATAACAATAGCCATTCCCTCCTGATGCAGCAGTTCCATACTCTCATACAAAGTATTGGCCGCCATAGGATCCAGGCCGGTCACCGGTTCATCCAACACCAGTATTTTATCTGCCGCACAAAGTGCTCTGGCTAACAATACTCTCTGCTGCTGTCCCCCGGAAAGTTCGCCGTAACATTTTCCCGCCAGATCAGCAATCCCTAAATGATCTAAATGATGTTTCGCTTCCTGCTTTTCCTTTTTATTGTAAAATGGACGAAAATGCATATCATTTAAAAAGCCCGATAAAACCACTTCCATCACACTCACCGGAAAGTTTCGCTGTATCTGGGTCTGCTGTGGAAGATAGCCCACGGCTCCCTTCCCGGCCTGACGATTGATCCGGACCGTTCCACTCACCGGCTTCAACAGTCCTAGCAGAGATTTGATCAGTGTACTTTTTCCTGATCCGTTTTCTCCGATCACACAAACATACTGCCCTTCCGTAATCTCTATATTCAGATGCTCCAGTACTGCCTTGTTCTCATATCCCAGGCCTGCATCCTGGCATGAGATCAGCCAGTTTCTTTCTATATTATCACTGCCCATATTTATCCTCCGTGATTATAATCAGATAATCAAATTTGAAAACTCTTTTCATTTTACTCATTTTCTGCCATTTGTCAAGATATAAAATACTTCCATAATCTATGTAAAATAACCGGACAGAACCACGAAGGTCAAAAAAACAGAGAGCCAACAATATATACTGCTGCTCTCCGTTTCATTATTCTATTACAGCTTCGTCCTCATAAAACAAAACTGCCCTCCACATCACTGATTACTGCATGGCCACAGATACTTTCGCTACCGACAACGATTCTAAAAAGCATAATATCGCATCTACAACCCGATGGCACAATTCAATAATATATTGACAGTCACGCCTGACCACACTTTCCATCTGGAGATACTTATTATGCATCTGGCGGATCATTGCCAGAATATCATCCGGTGTCTGTATTCCCAGCTTTTTGCGCTTTCGAATTGCCTCCGGGCTGTGTACATAGGCACGAAGCTCTTTTTTCAGCTCCTCCTCATAGATACAATGATCTTTTAAATTCCCCGGATAATTCGCATTATGCGGAAATGTAAAATAATCAGAAACATAATGGGTAATCATTCCTAAATGTCTGCAAAAATAACAGTTTATTCCTTTTTTCGGATCAAAATGTGATACCAGTTTCTGAAATTCTCTCTCTAACACTTCAAAGGAATCCTCAATCGTATGTCTGCGTACCAGAAATGACGGCATACAGTCCGGCAATACACTGCCCATGTAAAAGGATCCTTTATGAAGCTTCAGAGCATCCATTCCTTCGCTGTTCATCAGATACCATGCAAGTGAAATATGGGATTTTTTCCTCATATCGACCTCCCCACCGATATACACATCTTTCTGGTATCCATCAGATGTATATCGCCTTTCTGAAATAATTGTACCGCTACATTTTATTTTTTTCAAGTATTTTCTGATATTTTCGCTTAATTTCCAAAATTGTCAGAAAATGTCTCATCCGATGACAACATCTTGACAAGAGCACTTCGGCTAGGTAAAATAGGAACAATACTATCTAATTATATTATTAAGAAATGGAGTTGATTTTTTGGATTCGAGTGACGCCTCGCAGATTATCATTTTACTGATATTACTGCTTCTTTCTGCTTTCTTTTCATCGGCAGAAACGTGTCTGACAACCGTAAACAAAGTACGCATGCAATCTATGGCAGAGGACCATGTCAAAAATGCCTCTACTGTTTTGAAGCTGATTGAAAAACCGACGCAGCTTCTCAGTGGCATTCTGATCGGCAATAACATTGTCAATCTGACGGCCTCTTCACTCACCACGTCCTATGCAATACGCATTGCACAACGAAATGGTCTGCCTATTTCAGCCAGTGTATTTACCGGTGTCGCAACCGGTGTTTTAACTGTACTGATCCTGATCTTTGGTGAGATCGTACCAAAATCGCTTGCCACAGTAAATGCAGAGAAGCTTGCCCTGTTATATGCCAAGCCAGTCTATGCGCTGACACAGATACTTCGTCCGGTTTCATTTCTGATGAACCAGATTTCATTTGGTCTGTTAAAGCTTTTACGCGTGGATGTATCTCCTCGTCCGGTGATCACAGAAAACGAACTTTTGACCATGGTAAATGTCAGCCATGAGGAAGGTGTGATCGAGAGTGAAGAACGGGAAATGATCACAAATGTTGTAGATTTTGGAGATTCCCTTGCCAAAGACGTTATGGTTCCCAAAATGGATGTAGAATTTGCCAATGTAGACTTTACCTATCAGGAACTGATGGAATGCTACAGCAAAAAGAAATTCACGCGAATGCCTGTTTATAAAGAAAGCCGTGACAATATTCTCGGCATTATCAACTTAAAGGATATTTTCTTCTACGAAGGTTCCCATGAAGATTTCAAAATTTCCGAGGTAATGAGAGAGCCTTACTTCACTTATGAATACAAGAAAATTTCCGAACTCTTTTTTGAAATGAAAAAGGAATCCATTCCTATGGCGATCGTTCTTGATGAATATGGAGCTACCGCCGGTCTTCTGACGATCGAGGATCTGATTGAGGAGATCGTGGGCGAGATCCGCGATGAGTACGATGGTTACGAGGAAGACGAGATTACCCGGTTAGATGACGAGAATTACATACTGCTGGGTGTTGCCAAGCTGGATGATATCAACGAACAACTCGGTATCGATATAGAATCAGAGGACTACGATTCCATCGCCGGTCATATTATTAATCTTTTGGATCATTTTCCTAAAACCGGGGAGCGTGTTTCTGATAAATATGCAGAATATCTGGTTTTATCCGCAGAAAAGAACCGTATTGATAAGGTAAAGCTTCATCTTCTGCCTCAAACCAGCGAGGAGGAAGAATACGATTTAGAACAGACTTCCCATGAAGATATATCTAATGACTAACATATTTTTTCACCGGTAAAGAAAAAAGCCTGCTATTTTGAATCCATCCGGATCCAAATAGCAGGCTTTTTCAGTGTATAGGAAAATGCACGTAGCGTAGAGGGAGCAAGGGCAAAACGCTGGTTTTGCCCTTTTTTATTTGCACTAATCCCCCGATATACAATCCGTAAATTCACATTCTATCATCTGATTGCCCACCGCCTTATCGACAGCACCACCACTGATATCGGAAATACAGCGTACAAACCGGCTATGACTGATCACGCCCTTCTTACCAATCATCGTCACGCCGGCTCCACTTTTCCCTCTGCAATTTACAAACAGGCTGTGTTGAATCGTGCCTCCCTGACAATGAACCCCACCATTCTGACAATAATTAAAAACACACGACGTGATCTGTGGCTGGTATGCATTAAAAACAGCCCTGCCACCTTTCATATTACAAAATACCGTTTTTGCTGCCTCAAGCTTTGTGGCTGCTGAGAAAATGCCGCTCTTCTGACCCATTCCGTCGAGGCGGCTCTTCGTGATCCGGCATCCTCTGGCATGCTCCAACACAACCATATCCTGATTCTGCATATCATCCGCCAAAAGATATACCCCATCCATTTCCAAATACCCCCGGCATCGAATAGGATATCTCAAATATACAACAGCATCGTGAATCCACAAACTTCCCTGAGGGGTAACATCCAATTCACAATCCAGAATCGTATTCACACCAATCTCTGCCTTCTCTGAAATTTCAATGCCCCTCGGCTCCACAATATATTGGATCATCTCTGTCCGTTCCGGAAAACATTCCGTATAATGCAGCCCGGATATATTATTTTTTGCAAATCCTATACAAAAAACGGCAGCCCCGTATTCCGAAGCATAGCATTTCTTAAAGAGGCAGTCTCTGATCTCCATAGTATTTCTACCATAAACAGCTCCTCCACGAACCGCTTCACAATGCCAGAAACGGCATTGTACAATATGTGCTGCTCCTTCCCGGACCAGCACCGCTCCTCCCTCTTCATTGGAATAGCAGTGGTGAAACAATGTTCCCTCTATCCGCAAGGTAGCTCCCCAGAAGCGCACGGCTGCCCCTCTGGTTGTATGATAAATCTCGCATTCCCGAATCACCGCCTCTCCGTCCTGTGCCCGCAGCAGCATACCATAATTTCTACAGTCAATGTCACATTGATCCAACCGGACACTTCCTGCCCGCCGGATATTCATGCAGGCCCGGTGAGATCCGCTTTTCCGAATGATCCTGCTGTGTTCTGCAATCAATTTGCCGCCGTCAATGGTAATATTGCCATAAATCCTGACAACCGCATGATCCATTCTGAGTTCCATTCCATCCCGCAAAACAATGTCATTCCGAATGACACAGCGGTCTACCAGACGTATCTGTTTATGCTTTTCCAGTTCCTCCTGCGTACACTCAAAAACATCGTACAGCGTCATCAGGTAATATTTTAATTCCATCAGAGATAATTCTATGTTACACTCTGTCATCATGGCAAATACACGACGGCATTCCCCCTCATTCTCCTTGTGCGCTTCCCGGATAAAATGCTCAAACAGTCTCATATATTTATCCGGGATTTCCAACATACGCGCAAACAGCCATAGGTTATCTGTCTCCTGCCTGCTAATCTGCTCCTCTGAAGAAATATTGTAAAGATCCAGCATCAACAGATAACGCTTTGTTCCAGGCTCTGTATGACTGCATAGATAATCCAGCACTTCACTGGGATCCGCCGCCTTTTTCAACACCTGAACCATCTGCCCTGCCTCCAGCTCCAGACCATGGTGCAGTAAACGCTCCAGCTCATAATTCTGCTCTGGCGGCATAGACTGATTTTTCTCGGCATGGATCATAACAGCCGCTGCATAATAGACCTTAAACTCCTCTTCTTCAAAATACAGCGGATGCTTTGGCGTCAACCATGATTTCTTTTTATAATATAACTTCGTCTGATTTCCTATGATCATACGGCACCTCCCTGTCCCTGCCTACAATACATTAAAAAACACATTTTCCGGCGGATCACAATCCATACACTGACAATTTTCTACCCTCTGTCCTAATTTCTGAAATTTAAAGTATACAGCCGCCGCAAGGTATTTTGCACGACATGACTGAAATGTACATTGCTCCAACAGGACATCATGTATGGTATCCGCATAAACAGCACCGCCATATTCCGCAGTTCCTTCCTGAAACTCACAGTTTATAAGCTCTGCGCTGGCACTTCCCTGTATGGAAATCATACCATCTGCACACATACTGAAATGTGTATTATGTATCCGAACAGCATCTCCCTCAAAGGAAATAGATCTTGCTCCAGCCGTCCGGCGGATCCAGCAGTCATTGATCAACAGATATCCTGTAGTCTGCTTTAACAAGCCACATTTCCCCTTACAATCTACAGTAGTATCCGTAAGCATTACCACAGCCGCTCCCTCAATGGACAGCCAGTAATCGTCAGAACAGTCTATGACCTCTATATGTCCATGGTCTGCCTGAAACCTTCCACCATGGACAACCACCCTTCCATCCATCTGCATATCCGCTCCATGGATCAACAATGAACCACCCTTATCCACCTCAATATCTCCGTGAATGATCGTCGGACAATCCAAAACAACCGTTTCCCCATCCCGGATCCTCATGCCGTGATATTGCTTCTCCATATAAAACTGCGGATAAAACCAGGTAAGAAAATCATATCGGATATGATACCCTTCCTCAGAAAATTTCTGCACAGCCTCTCTGGCTCCCTTTTCATTCTGATCTCTCATGCACTTGTCAAATTCCTGAAAAAAGGCTCTTTCCGCACCGGAAAACTGAAATACCTGCAGATAATCTTCCAAAACAGCGCTACAGTATTCCTTTGCCCATGCCGCACGTCTTAAAATACTATACAGATCCAATGTAAAACAGTATTGTTCTTCTTTTCCCCGAAGCAAGGCAAATACTTTGTCGATCCATTCCTCAAAATGATTATTCAGATCATAGAAAATCTGCTGCCACTTCGATTCCGGCAAGTGAATCGCCCTTAATATCTCCTCAAAAAAATCCTGTGTCTCCATAATGGATTTCATATGTCCCATCGACATAACACCTAATCCAAAACACTAGGTATACTGAAATGATGAATTCTTTTTCCAAAACGGATGATGCTTCTCCATACGAATAACCATTCCTTTCCGGAAAGCCACTGCTCTCCCCTTAATTTTTCCCTGATCTTCTCATCATATCAGGCTTTCTGAGACATGCCATATTTTCCTTCAGCATGATTACTGCCCGCTTGACTTCTCCCATAAAATATTCATTTTCTGCCCGGCTGCTTTTCAGATAATTGCGGTTCAAAAACGGGATCATTCTGCCCTCATTCGCCGCAATATGCAGATCAACATTATATGGAATGACTGCCATTTTATCCTTCGGAATATGATATTGTCTGTGTATGCACTCCCGATCAAACGAATTCTCCTTCTCGTACTGACCGATCAAAAAAACAGACTTCCCCAGCATAGACGAATAATGTTCAAAATAATCATCCCAGGCATCTTTATCCTGATCGATATTGACTACCACAATATCCGCCTCCTCCAGAATCTGTACAGAGCTTGCATTTCCCCTGGATTCCGTGTCGATCAATACCATATCCGAAATGCTTTCCAGACTTTGAAACAAGTCCTTATGTGCCAGTTCAAACTCATAGTCAAACACTTCTCTGTTTACAATATAGCTCTGTGGAAGATAATAGATACTTGAATATAATAGAGGAATAGACGCTTTTCTGATCAACTGCTCGTTTGCTGTGCCGGTATATAGTCGTTTTAGAATATACTCAATCCCATATTTATTGTAATACTGCCCCGTTTCATGAAGCATTGCTATTTTCTCCTGAGATAGAAGCATTCCATTGAGATTATTGACGTTGTAATGATTCTCCAGTAAAACACTCCGGCCAATACCTGCTATCGCAGATACTGCTGCGATACAGACCATGTTGGTAGATACCCCGCCCTTTTTTCTGACATTACTCCAAAATGCAACTTTCATACGAATAACCACACCTTTCCAAAAACTGTATGTCAATCATATGATAATTTTCCGCCTTCGTAAAGGCATTTTTAATTTTTCTACGTTTTTAATAAATACGCATCTCACATTTTGTTGGTAAAGACAGAAAATGCCGTGTGTGACAATGCATTTTCCCCTTTCTGCCGTGTGTGAAACGACAACCGGATTTTGCGTCAGAAACATTATCTTCTATTATGTTATTCAAGATATTCTAATGATTATTTCGGCTAAATATTCTAATTTTTTAAATATGTCTTTTATCAAAGATGTAAATTCTCCAGAGCGTCTTTGGCTGTGGGCACAAAACCGGTACATCCAGTTTATTTCGGCAACAACAAAAGACTGATCTTCTTGATGCATTGTCTGATAGCGGCTGAAACGCAGAATATAAAATAAAAACAATTCCCCGGACACCGCAAAAAAGCTGTCCCCGGCAGCTTCCTCCGGAAACTCCAGGCTTCGGCTGTATACCCGGTACAACATATAATTTTTTATAAAATCGCGCAGTTTTCCACCATACGTCTCCTGAAACTCCATCAAGTGACTGATAATTTCCGCTGCCCCATAATCTTTTTCAAAATAATCAAAGCTTCCCTCCAGATAAGGAAGCTCCGATGAAGAAGACAAAATTTCCAGACATCCGTCCATCAGATCGTACATCCGTTGATATGAGTCCCACAAAAGAGGAACTCTTTCTTCCATAGAGAGAGACACTGCCGCAGATTGTTTCTCAATGGAATCCATAAACCACTCCAGCCCTTCCCTTCGCTCCTTCTCATATGTAAGCTCTCTCCAGTCGATCTCCTGCCTTGTTTCACCGTCTGTCATATACCAGCCCACCGGTTTGGTCCAGAGATATTCTGCCGTCACCGGGCAGGATGCCGCCATGGACATCCAATAATCCCCCCGCACTCTGCCTGCCAGTCTCGGAAACTTCCGGCAGGTGATACAAAGCATCTCTTCACTGCTGTTTCTCTGTATACGGCACAAACCGTCCGGATCAAGCATCACACAGCTTCCATCCGGACGGTTCATAAAATAATATCCGTCTCGCTTTTTTTGTATATGCTGCAGAATGTCCTCTTTCAGGTCCGGTTCCGGCAATGCACGAAACCGTTCCATTGCCTCTTCGTCCACCCGGATGCTCCATCCTGCACAGCATGTAGAGGGACATTCCCCTGCCATACAGGAGAATGTCTTATAAATATCTAAATAATAATATCTCATCGCTCTAAAATGTCAGATCGGACTTTGCCTGAAGCAGCTTTGCTCCATTAACGATCACTGCAACGCCGGCAGCAATGCCACCAACGATCAAAAGAATCCCTGTGACCAGACTAAATGCTCCTACTGATTTCATCGTCTTATAAACCTTCTCTGCCATAACGCTCCTCCATTTTTTCAATTATGATCTGTTGGATTCTTGATGACCAATAAAAACTACGTTCATAGCCATATTCTCAGATCAATCTCATGCACAAATTTACTTACATCCATACTCTTTATAATATGCATCAATGGCTGCTTTAATCGTATCATCGATCACAATTTTGCCCTGACACTCCTTATTGTACAGACATTCTACCACATCCTCCATGGTAACGATGGCATTGGCACCAAAGCCATATTTCTCCTGAATCTCATCCAATGCACTGGCATTGCTGGAAAGACCTCTCTCCATACGGTTCAGGGATACCATCAGACCAAGGATCTCCACGTCTCCCTGTGCCTGAATGATCGGAAATGTCTCCTCGATGGACTTACCGGATGTGGTGACATCCTCAATAATCACCACCTTATCTCCGTCCTTGATCTTGCTGCCCAAAAGGATACCGGTATCTCCGTGATCCTTTACCTCCTTACGGTTGGAGCAGTAACGGATCTCCTTGCCATACAGCTCATCGAAAGCCATAGTCGTAGCGACACTAAGAGGAATCCCCTTATAAGCCGGTCCGAAAAGCACATCAAAATCATCCCCGTAATGCTCATGGATCGCTTTTGCATAATACTGACCCAGCTTGCGAAGCTGTGCCCCTGTCACATAGGCTCCCGCATTCATAAAAAATGGGGATTTGCGGCCGCTCTTTAATGTGAAGTCACCGAACTTCAATACGTTGCTCTCCACCATAAACTCGATAAATTCCTGCTTGTACTGTTCCATTGTATAATACCTCCTTAATTTTTAATAAAACTCTCCCACTACACCGTCTGCGAAAATCTCGACAAGAACTGTCTCGTCCTCTCCTCCTGCGGATTCTCGATCACCTGCTTGGCATCGCCCTGCTCCACGATCACGCCGCTGTCCATAAAAATCACCTGATCTGCCACGTCTCTGGCAAATGCCATCTCATGAGTTACAATCACCATGGTCATATTCTGGTCCGCCAGGCTGCGGATTACTTTCAGGACCTCTCCGGTAAGCTCCGGATCCAGAGCTGAAGTCGGCTCATCAAAGCAGAGGATATCCGGTTTCAGTGCCAATGCTCTGGCGATTGCCACACGCTGCTGCTGCCCACCGGAAAGCTGGTGCGGATAATGCTCCATACGGTCGGACAAGCCCATCTTATCCAAAAGCTCTTTTGCCTCTGTCTCGATTTCCTCGTAAATCTTCTTTTTGTTTTCCTTAAAGCCCGGCTTTCCCTTTTCCAGAAGCTGTCTTGCCAGCATGACATTCTGCAGTGCCGTGTACTGCGGAAACAGATGAAATGCCTGAAAGACCATACCAAAATGAAGACGCTTCATACGGATATCCTTCTCTTTGATAGAAGAGGCATCCTGTGCGTCAAACAGGGTTTCTCCCTGCACAATGATCTTGCCTTTGTCAGGTCTCTCCAAAAAGTTCAGACAACGTAAAAGTGTTGTCTTACCGGAGCCGGAGGAACCAATGATTGCCAATGCCTGTCCCTTTTCCAGTGAAAAGGAAATATCCTTCAGGACCGGGGTACGGTCAAAGGATTTCTCGATATTTTGTACTTCTAAGATTGCCATTCGATTGTCCTCCTATTTGAAATATTCCAGTTTACGCTCCAGCCATCCAAGGAACAGCGTGAGTATACCACTAAATACAAGATAATAAACTGCAGTAAAGAATAACGGCCAGATCTGTCCGGAAATACCCTGAGACCCCTTCAGGAATACCTGCCCTGCCCAGATGATCTCCTGCAGAGCAATGATACGCGCCAGTGAGGTGTCCTTCACCAGAGTAATGATCTCATTGGAGATCGGAGGGACGATCCGTTTGATCATCTGCAGCAGAGTTACCTTGAAAAAGATCTGCCGCTTTGTCATACCAAGTACAAGACCGGCTTCCTGCTGCCCCTTTGGCACGCTCTGGATACCACCGCGGTATATCTCGGAAAAATAGCAGGAATAATTGATGATAAAGGACACTGCCGCTGCCATAAATCTTCCTTCCTCACCGCCGCTCCAGATCGTTTTGCCCAGAACCAGCCCTGGGAAATAATAGATGATCAGAAGCTGGATCATCAATGGTGTTCCACGGATGATCCATACGATAAGCTTCGTAAGATACCTTAACGGACGAAATCCGGATAACGATCCAAAGGAAATGATCAGTCCCAGTGGAAAAGCCCCCAGAAGTGTCACAAAAAATAACTTTAATGTTTGTAAAAAGCCCACATTTAATGCGTGAAATACAATGGGCATCTGTTCCATAATCGTTGACATCATTATACCTGCCTTTTAATATTTCTCTCTTTGCATAGCAAAAGCTGCCGCAAATATTACATCACGGCAGCCACGCTTTTATGTATTACTGTTCGATGAGTGCCGCCTGGACACCATATTTCTCGGCTGTCTTCTTCATACTGCCATCCTTGTAGCTCTCAGCAAAAAAGTCATTCAGCTTCTCTGCCATATCAGATCCCTTACGGAAACCAACACCATACTCCTCGCTGTTAAAGCTTGCGGTATAAGTAAGCTTCTCGTAACCGGTACCCTTGCCAACCATAGCGGCTGCCATCAGGGAATCGATCACAGCGGCATCGGATGTTCCTGCGGAAACCTCCATCAACGCATCTGCCTGTGCCTTAACGGATGTATAATTGTAACCAAGCTTAGAAAGCTCCTTCTCTCCGGCAGAACCAGCCTCTACTGCAAAATTCAGTTTCTTCATGCTCTCTACGGTACTGTATTTATCCTTGTCTGCCTCTTTTACGATGGCAACCTGTGCATTATTGCAATATGCATTGGTGCAGGCCATAGAGCTTGTCACCTCATCAGTGAGTGTCATACCGTTCCATACACAATCGATAGATTTTGCATCCAACTCCAGGACTTTATTGTCCCAGTCGATCTCTACGAACTCAGCCTTAACGCCAAGACTCTTTGCAAATGCCTTTGCCATATCTGCATCAAAACCGATCCACTCATCGGATCCCTTCTGATAATCCATTGGCTCAAAATCTGTAATACCCACGATCAAAGTTCCCTTATCCTGAATGTATGCCAGATCGGAACTGTTATCACTCTTAGAGCTTCCTTTGCTCTCTGAAGATGCCTTATCGCTTGTTGTGTTGTCTGCGTTGTTTGTACTTCCACAGGCTGTCATGCTAAAGCACATTGCCAGTGAAAGCATCATTGCCAATACTCTCTTCTTCATTATGTAACTCCTTCCTCGTGTCACTGTGTGTTTTCCCACTCCGGCTATTTAAAAAACGCCTTATTTGGATTCGATGCTGTGCAAATAAGCTTACCAGCACAGATTTCATAATATCATAGCCCAATGCAAGTGTAAAGATAATGTTAAATTTTCATGCAAATATAGCGGATAATAAATCAAAATCACCACATACATCAGTCAATTTGTTATGCGGATAATCAATCAAAATCATCATATACGCCATTCAATTTATTATCCGGTATATTAAAATTAAGCATGAACACATCCGATCAGCTCATGAATATCCTCGACATGCTGCTCCTTCATAAACCGCTCAATTCCCTCGATCACATCCACCGTGGCTGTAGGATTATTGAAGTTTGCCGTTCCCACTGCAACCATGGAAGCTCCTGCCATAATAAACTCCAGCGCATCCTCTGCGGTACGGATACCTCCCATACCAAGCACAGGAAGCTTTACGGCATGAGCCACCTGATATACCATCCGGACTGCCACCGGCTTTACTGCCGGACCGGACATGCCTCCGGTCTGGTTTGCCAGTGCAAACTGACGGCGGTTAATATCGATCTTCATGCCCGTCAATGTATTGATCAGGGATAACGCATCGGCTCCACCGGCCTCTGCGGCCTTCGCCGTTTCTGTGATATCTGTCACATTGGGACTAAGCTTCATGATCACCGGCTGCTTTGCTTTCTTTTTGATCTCTGCAGTGATCTGCTCCACCAGCTTTGGATTCTGTCCAAAAGCAATGCCGCCCTCCTTAACATTCGGGCAGGAAATATTGATCTCCAGCAGATCCACATCCTGATCCGCCAGACGCTCTACCACCTCCAGATATTCTTCTGTGGTGTGGCCGCACACATTGACAATGATCCGTGTATCATACTGCTTCAGATATGGAATATCTCTCTCTACAAATACATCTATGCCTGGATTCTGCAGACCAATGGCATTTAACATGCCACCGTATGTCTCACAGACTCTCGGTGTCGGATTACCCGGCCACGGTACATTTGCCACGCCCTTGGTGGTCACTGCTCCGAGACGGTTCAGATCCACATACTCGCCATATTCCGCACCGGAGCCAAAGGTTCCGGATGCTGTTGTTACCGGATTCTTCATAGTCACTCCGGCAAAGTCAACTGATAAATTCATATTCATCCTCCATGTCCTGCAATTTTCTGTTTCCGCTGTATTGTGTCCCCCGTCCTGCAGACATCCTGTATATCTGCAGTCACAGGCACTTTTTATAATGTGACATCCTCTGCGTTAAAAACAGGACCATCCTTGCATACCCGTTTATTATGTACATGGCTGTGACTGTCTACATCCGTAGAATTGCAGACACATCCCAGACAGGCACCAATACCACATGCCATTCTTTCCTCCAGGGAAATCTGTGCCTCTGTCTCCTTCTCTGCTGCGTATGCCTTAACACCACGAAGCATTGGCATTGGACCACAGGCGTAGATCGTATCTGCGTCCAGACCATTTTCACGGATCGCATCAATGACATTTCCCTTCGTCCCTACGCTGCCATCCTCTGTAGATATATAAACATCCGCATATGGTTCAAACTCATTCTTTAAGAACAGATCTCCATCCCGGTATCCCAGAACAACGGATACCTCTGCTCCTTCTGCCTTCAATGCCTTCGCAAGGGCAAGCATCGGCGGAATTCCAATGCCTCCTCCGATCAGTACTGCCTTTCCGCTCTTTCGGGTAAAGCCATTGCCC
>JBNMJP010000035.1:0-13170 GCA_050873905.1 Jutongia sp.
GTCCGAGTCTTGGAAAGCCATAAAATCAAGGCATTGAGAAAATAATCTTATAAATAGTTAGTGCGTAATCATATGCATTTCACTTAAATGTCATAATATTTTTTAATGCGGTTTGGAAGGCCCGTGGCTTTCCGAACCGCATTGTTGTTTTTGCAGGAAAGCTCTGTATTCTTTGTATATTTTCATAACAGAGACGGGTGTTCTTGTTATTGACGAATGAGAAGGAATCTTGTATACTCAAGGATGGTAGAATTAAAAGACCGCTGCCGGTGCTGTGGCGCGGCGATCAGAGACAGAGACAGCACAGAAAAGAGGAATAGAGATTATGAGTCAGAAACCAGTTGTATTAATGGTATTAGATGGTTATGGATTGAATGATAAGGTTGAGGGAAATGCGATCGCTCAGGCAAAGACACCTGTTATGGACAAGCTGATGGCAGAGTATCCGTTTGTAAAGGGAAATGCCAGTGGTCTTGCAGTTGGTCTTCCGGATGGTCAGATGGGTAACTCTGAGGTTGGTCATATGAATATCGGTGCCGGCCGTGTCATTTATCAGGAGCTGACACGTATTTCCAAATCTATCGATGATGGCGATTTCTTTGAGAATGAGGAGCTTTTAGCTGCCATTGAGAACGTCAAGAAGAATGGCTCAGATCTTCATTTATATGGTCTGCTTTCCGACGGTGGTGTACACAGTCACAATACACACCTGTACGGACTGCTGGAACTGGCTAAGAGGAATGGTGTAGAGAATGTTTATGTACACTGTTTCCTGGATGGCCGTGACACACCTCCTGCATCCGGTAAGGAGTATGTAGAGCAGCTTCAGGCAAAGATTGACGAGATCGGTGTTGGTCACATTGCCAGCCTGCATGGACGTTACTATGCAATGGATCGTGATACCAACTGGGATCGTGTAGAGAAGGCATATGCTGCTCTGGTATATGGCGAGGGCGAGAAGGCAGAGGATGCTGTTCAGGCAATGGCCGATTCCTATGCCAAGGATGTGACAGATGAGTTTGTAGTACCTACTGTTATTGAGAAGGACGGAAAGCCACTGGCTACCATTAAAGACGGCGATTCCGTGATCTTCTTTAACTTCCGTCCGGATCGTGCGAGAGAGATCACCCGCAGCTTTTGTGATGAGGAATTTACAGGATTTGAGAGAAAGAAAGGTTTCCTGAAGCTGACTTATGTCTGCTTTGTGGACTATGATGATACGATTGGCAACAAGCTGGTTGCCTTCAAGAAAGAGTCTGTAGAGAATACATTTGGTGAGTTTCTTGCAGCCAATGGAAAGACACAGCTTCGTCTGGCGGAGACAGAGAAGTATGCGCACGTTACCTTCTTCTTTAATGGTGGAGTTGAGGAGCCAAACAAGGGAGAGGAGCGTTCTCTGGTAAAATCACCTTCCGTAGCAACTTATGATCTGCAGCCGGAGATGAGTGCACCGGAGGTCAGCAGAAGACTGAATGAGGCGATTGGATCAGGCAAATATGATGTGATCGTGATCAACTTTGCAAATCCTGATATGGTAGGCCACACAGGTTTGATCCCTGCAGCGATCAAGGCGGTAGAGGCAGTGGATGAGTGTGTTGGATCTGCAGTAGAGGCTGTGAAGAAAGCAGACGGCGTTCTGTTTATCTGTGCCGATCACGGAAATGCAGAGAAGATGATCGATTATGAGACCGGTGAGCCACATACCGCTCATACAACCAATCCAGTTCCATTTATCCTTGTGAATTACGATGAGTCTTATACTCTTCGTGAGGGTGGATGTCTTGCGGATATTGCACCGACATTGATTGAAGTAATGGGTATGGAGCAGCCAAAGGAGATGACCGGAAAGTCACTTCTGATCAAAAAATAATTATGATTTTGATTTAAATACAGGCAGAAAATAATAAATCTGCCTGTGATAGAAAAAACTTCTTGAAATGATAGGATACTTGTGCTATCATTAAGAAGTTGTTGTGTAACATCACAGCAGATTATTGTTACATTGGATTAAAGTGGAGGTTTTTTGATGATTAACATTATTCATGGTATTTTATTAATTCTTTATATTATTGATTGTATTGCATTGACGGTTGTTGTATTGATGCAGGAGGGAAAGCAGGCTGGTCTGACAGGTGCGATCAGTGGTGCAGCAGAGTCCTACTGGGGCAAGAATAAAGGCCGTTCCATGGAGGGCGGACTTGTACTGGCTACCAGAATTATGGCTGTACTTTTCGTAGTATTTTCACTGCTTTTGAACCTCAAGATTTTCAGCTAAGATATTTATGTCTTTCTGATGATCAGTACGATAGAGAAATTATGCCGTCTCATGGGTATCTCCGTGAGGCGGTTTTTTGGAATTATGAGAGATAAAGCAAATTACATTTGCTTTGCAAACACAGTTCGCTTTGAAATGCATTTTGCTTTGGAAATTTGTGTCTGCGCCCCAAAGTTTGCGGGCAGAGAAAGGAAAGAAGACGATTATGGTACAGGAAGAATTTGAAGAAAAAAAGAAAATGATCGATGAATTTGTAAATTCAAAGGGATACCGCAGTATGTCAGTAAAGGAGATGGCAATGGTTCTGCAGGTGCCGTCCCGTGAAAAAAAGGATTTTCGTGAAGTGCTGGATGCCCTTGCCATGGAGGGAAAGATCAGCATTGATCTCAAGGGAAAGATCAAACCTCTCCCGGCAGATGTGAAGGTAGGCCATTATATGGCGACCCAGAGAGGCTTTGGTTTTGTGCGTGTTGAGAATGAGGAGGACGATATTTTCATTCCGGGAGTACATACCAAGGGAGCGCTTGACGGGGATACCGTACAGGTGCTTGTCAAAAAGGAAGGCGGAGAGGGCAAACGCCGGGAAGGCCAGGTATTAAATATCCTGGAGCGTGGCAACAGTATTATCGTGGGAACTTATACCCGCAGCAGAAATTTTGGCTTCGTTACACCGGACAATCAGAAGTTTACCAAGGATATTTATGTGGCAAAGGCAGAGAGCAAAGGAGCTGTTACCGGTCATAAGGTAGTCGTGGAGATCACAGACTATGGCGATGAGCAGCGTAAACCGGAGGGGCGTATACTGGAGATCCTGGGGCATGTGAACGATCCGGGTGTGGATATTCTCTCTGTGATCAAGGCATATGGTCTGCCGGAGGAGTACCCGGATGAGGTGATGAAGCAGATCGAGGATATTCCGGATGAGGTAGAGGAGAGCCAGAAGGCCGGCAGAGCAGATTTCCGTGAGCTGCAGACGGTAACTATTGACGGAGAGGATGCGAAGGATCTGGATGATGCCATTACCCTTTCTAAAGAAGGAAATATTTATCATCTCGGCGTTCATATTGCAGATGTCAGCCAGTATGTAACAGAAGGGTCGCCTTTGGACAAGGAGGCATTAAAGCGCGGAACCAGTATTTATCTGGTGGACCGTGTGATCCCGATGATCCCACACAAGCTGTCCAATGGAATCTGTTCCCTGAATCAGGGAGTGGATCGTCTGGCATTGTCCTGTATGATGGACATCAATGAAAAGGGTGAAATAATCAAGCATAAGATCTGCGAATCTGTGATCAACGTAACACGTCGTATGTCATATACCAGTGTACACAAGATCATCGAAGAGAAGGACGAGCAGGAGCGCAAGGAATATGAAGAATTAATTCCGATGTTCGAGTTGATGTATGAGCTGGCTGAGATTTTGCAGGCAAAGCGGGAGAAGAGAGGTTCTATTGATTTTGACTTCCCGGAGGCAAAGATCGTCTTAGATGAGAAGGGAAAGCCGATCGATGTCAAGGAGTATGAGAGAACCCAGGCTAACCGCATTATCGAGGAGTTTATGCTGGCAGCCAACCAGACGGTGGCAGAGGAGTATTTCTGGAGTGAGCTTCCGTTTGTATATCGTACCCATGAGACGCCGGACATGGAAAAAATCCAGAATCTTGCGTTATTTATTGAGAACTTTGGATATACTTTGAAGATTAAGGAGGATGAGATCCATCCGAAGGAGATTCAGAAGCTGATGCATGCCATTGCAGGAAAGCCGGAGGAAGGACTGATTGGCAGACTGGCGCTTCGTTCCATGAAGCAGGCACGGTATACCACAGACTGCGAGGGACATTTCGGCCTGGCAATGAAGTATTACTGTCATTTTACTTCTCCGATCCGCCGTTATCCGGATCTGCAGATTCACCGGATCATCAAGGAAAATCTCCATGGCGGCATGAAAGAGAAGCGGATCGAGCATTATCAGAAGATCCTGCCGGAGGTGACGGAGCAGACAAGTGCATTGGAGCGTCGTGCAGATGATGCAGAACGTGAAGTGGAGAAGATGAAGAAGGCTGAGTACATGGAGCAGTTTGTTGGAAAGGACTTCGAGGGAACCATTTCCGGTCTGACTACCTGGGGGATGTATGTGGAGCTGCCAAATACTATCGAGGGCATGATCCGCGTTGCGGATATTCCGGGAGACTATTACTATTATGATGAAGATCTGCATCGGATGGTGGGAGAAAAGACAGGCAAGGTTTATAAGATGGGTGAGCCGCTTCGTATCATTGTGGCAGGTGTCGATAAGCTGACCAGAACCATTGATTTTGTACTGTATCAGGAGGATGAGGAAGGAAATCCGATCCTGCCGCCGATGGAAAAGAAGTCACCAAAGGAGCGCATCAGTGCCAAAGAGAAAAAAGCGATGGCAGCGAAAGCTTCCGGAAAAGGACGAGGTGCTTCCAGGGACAAGGATGGAAAAGGTGGCAGAAGCCGTTCCGACAGAGGAAGCCGCAGAATGAAGGAGCGTAAAGCAAAGAAAAAAGCAGCAAAGAGACGCAGCAGAAAATAAAAAGTTTTATAGCTAATACATGATATTTAATATGAATATCATATATTGTTCAAGGAGGAATTATGGGAAAGGAAAGTAAAAAGATCATAGCCAACAATAAAAAGGCCTTTTACGATTACTTTATTGAAGATAAATATGAAGCCGGTATTGAGCTGGTGGGAACCGAAGTGAAATCCCTCCGTATGGGCAAATGCAGCATCAAGGAGGCGTTTGTACGGATCCAGAAGGGTGAAGTTTTTATTTACGGCATGCATATCAGCCCCTATGAAAAGGGAAATATATTTAACAGGGATCCTCTCCGGGCAAGAAAGCTTTTGCTGCACCGTTACGAGATTCGCAAGATTGAAGGGCAGATCGCACAGAAGGGATACACGCTGGTGCCGTTAAATGTTTATCTCAAGGGAAGCCTGATGAAAGTAGAGATTGGGCTGGCAAAGGGTAAAAAGCAGTATGACAAGCGTCAGGATATTGCGAAAAAGGATCAGCGCCGGGAGGCAGAAAAGCAGTTTAAGGTGAAAAATCTGTATTAAAAGTAATAGTCCTGAGATGACTGTGGCAGGATATATTAAAAAGCAGATTCTGTTATTGACAAAATGTTGTAAGGGTGTTATAGTAATCAGCAAACTTACAACTTTAAGGGGTTGTACAGGTTTCGACGGGCTCGCTGAAGATGGAGAAGCTGTCCGTGGTCGGACACCACGTTAAAAGTTCGAATTTAAAATTAAACGCTGAAGATAATTTAGCACTGGCTGCCTAGTTGCAGCCCATCGGTCCTAGCGTCCCGCCGTTAGGGGTGCCGGTGTCGACCTGCGGGAAACTCTGATGCCTAAGCTTTGCGGTATCAGAAAATTCATGAAGCTACTGAAGACTGCAGCCTGTTAGTGGGCGTCAGCCGGAGGGAATGTAAAATCACTGACTATGACAGTAGAAGGACATTGGATCCGGGTTCGGACAGGGGTTCGACTCCCCTCAGCTCCATTAGCCCCAAGGCACGAAATACCGTGTTTTGGGGCTTTTGTATTGCCCTATATTGTGGGCAAAATTGGGGTCAGAATATTGACATAATAATTTTGAAAGAGTGAGGTTACATGAACAGGGAAACATTCCTTATCGAGCAGAAACAATGTATCATATACCATGGCGAAAAGTCGCAATATATCCTGCTTCAGCCGGTAAATGACCACGAAATGGAAAATCTCGGTCGGCAGGTGTCTCTTATAAAGGCAGAGGTTTCAGAGCCGTTTATATTTGTGGCATTTCTTGTGGAACAGTGGAACCAGGAGTTATCACCGTGGAACGCGCCGCCTGTCTTTGGAGCGGAGGGCTTTGGAGATGGTGCCGGAGAAACGCTGCGATTTATCCGTGAAAAACTGATTCCTTTTGTGACAGAACAATACGCATCAGGAGATAACTTACCTGTGATTTTGGGCGGATATTCTCTGGCGGGATTATTTGCGTTATGGAGTGCCTGTCAGACGGAGGAGTTTTCTGCGGTAGCTGCAGTATCCCCGTCCGTATGGTTTCCGGGGTGGGATGCTTATGCGAAGGAGCATACGCTTAAATCCGAGAGGATTTATTTAAGTCTGGGCAGAAAAGAAGAAAAAACAAGAAACAAGATCATGGCAGAGGTGGGAGACTGCATCCGGGAGCAATACAAACGGCTTACCGGGAATGGGATCACATCCGTTCTGGAGTGGAATGAGGGAAATCATTTTCAGGAGTCGGATCTGCGGTGCGCGAAAGGTTTTATATGGTGTGTCCGTAATATAGGACACATATAGGAAATAGGAGGTTATTGAGATGAAAGTGCTTATCATAAACGGAAGTCCAAGAGTAAATGGAAATACAACAATTGCTGTCCGGGAAATGGAACAGATCTTTGCAAAAGAGGGTGTGGCGGTCGAGACCGTTCAGATTGGAAATCAGGATATTCGCGGCTGTATTGCCTGCGGAAGCTGTGGAAAAAACGGAAAATGTGTATTTGATGATGCTGTAAATGAACTTGCTCCTAAATTTGAGGAAGCAGACGGTCTTGTGATCGCCAGTCCGGTGTATTATGCTTCTGCAAATGCAACTCTGATCGCATGCCTGGACAGATTGTTTTACAGTACGTCCTTCGATAAAACCATGAAGGTGGGAGCCAGTGTTGTGTGTGCCAGAAGAGGAGGCTGCTCTGCAACCTTTGATGAGCTGAATAAGTATTTTACCATTTCCAATATGCCCATTGCCTCCAGCCAGTACTGGAACAGCATTCATGGACGGGAAAAAGGCGAGGCAGAGATGGACGAGGAGGGAAAACAGACTATGCGCGTGCTTGCAAGAAATATGACATTCCTTATGAAATGCATTGCTCTTGGAAAGAAAACATATGGCATGCCGGAAACAGAGGAGCATGTGTCAACGCACTTTATTTAGAAAAATGTTGTAACAGGAGGAAAGAATATGCAGGGAGACAGCATTATCAGCGCGCTGATCGGTCTCACAGGAGCGGTGTCCAATAATGGCAGAACGCAGGAGACAGACCAGGTGATCCGGGAAGCTTTTCTGGAAATGGAAAATGGGGAAAGAGAAGAAGAGATGGTACAGAAGATCCACTCGGTGAAAAATGCCATTGCCCCGGATTGTGCCGTCTGCAAAAATCCCTGTGGGAATACCTCAGACTACGATATGACGCAGTATTATGATGCGGATCCGGAGATTCTCACAGAAAAGCAAAAGCTGATCGGAGCCATTCGGAAGAGACTGAAATCTGCAGAGCATGTCACGGATGATATTTACCGGGGGATTGCTTATCTGGGGTATCGTCTGGAGCCGGGGCAGTACTGGGAGCTGCGGACAGAGCTGTGTAAAGATTTAAAATAGAAAATGGATCAAAAGCATATAGCAGATGGTCCCTCCGGCAATGGAGATTAACATCTGGCGTTTCCAGAAGTGCAGGGCAGCTGTGACAGCGATGGAAATGAACTCCGGGAATCCGTGGCTGCCCTGCAGGACATGAACATTCCGGAGACAGTAAATGACCAGCGTACCAAAAACGATAGATGCCGTAGGCCAGGCCTAAAAAACAAAATCCCGTAAAAATAGGAATCGTATGGGGAAATGCTGCTTTTAATGCGTTACGTTTCATAACTTGGATTAGACAGATTAAAAAGTTTGTGGTATGATGTTTTTTAGTTTTTGCCAAAATACGGATAAAGGGTTAAAAACCATTTTAAGAAGAAAGGTTCGATTTTATGAGAAAGATAAGCAGTATTTTGATGGCAGCGCTTTTGGGAGCGTTATGCCTGACAGGATGTGGCGGAAGTGACAAAGCGGCAGATACCAACAAAAATGTATCCTCTGCAGCAGTTTCGTCCCCGACAGCAGAAGAAAGCCAGACAGTAGAACCGGAGCAGACAGATGATACCGATCTGCTTTCCGGAAAGCATCATGTCAAGATCAAGGTGAAAAAATATGGGACCATTTCGGTAGAGCTTGATGCGGACGTGGCTCCGATCACAGTGACAAACTTTGTGGATCTTGCAAAGGATGGATTTTATGATGGCCTTACATTTCATCGTATCATTTCCGGATTTATGATCCAGGGAGGAGATCCGCTTGGCAATGGTACTGGCGGTTCTGAGAAGACCATTAAGGGGGAATTTGCTGAGAATGGTGTGGAGAACAGCATTTCCCATGTGCGTGGCACGATTTCCATGGCCAGGTCTCAGGATTATGACAGTGCCAGCTCACAGTTTTTCATTATGCATAAGGACAATCCGGGACTGGATGGTCAGTATGCAGCGTTTGGTACAGTCACAAAAGGAATGGATGTTGTGGATAAGATCTGTGAGGACACGCAGGTAGAGGATGAAAACGGTACGGTAGCTGCTGAAAACCAGCCGGTGATCAAGAGTATTAAGGTGATTGACTGATAAGATTTGGCAGTTCGTGTGAATTTATGGCAGGTACAATAGAATATTTGTGAATTTGATACCGGTTTATGGAGATTTTATGGGAAATGTGTAGTGTAAACTATGCATTACGAAAAAGACTTCCGCAGACCGGTATTTTATTGTATAATTGTATCGTTGATATAGGGGATATATCTACAGCCTGTTCTGGTATCAGGATAGGATAGGCAGAATATATTAAAGGAGAGTGGATTATTTTGAACAGAAAGAAAAGATGGAATTGTTTTGTTTTGGCAGTGATCTTGCTGCTACAGACGTGCTGTGGTGATTGGGTGCCACAGTCAGAAAGGAATTTGGCGGCGGAATTTGGCATGAATGTAAAGAGGGTATATGCATCCGATCAGTTACCAGCCGATAAGAAAAAAAAAGCGGACAGGAGGGCAGGTATATCGGAAGATATGAACGGTACGGTGCCTGCAACACAGATTGCAACTCCGTCTGCGACAGAGGTGGCGCAGATTTCTACACCACCGGCAGTGGAAACACCTACACCGATACCATCACAGCCGGGGGAAACGTCAGAACCTCAGCCGACGGAGAAGGTCGACCTAAGGCCGAAATCGGTAAAAAAGATATATTTTTGTGGCAGAGGACGCCATAAAGTCATGGTTTCCTGGAAATCTTCCGAGAAGGCGTCTTATTATCTGGTGTATCGCAGAAGTGCAGGAAAAGGAAAGTATACACAGAGGGCCCGTGTGAAAAATGTGAAATATCTGGATCATTCCTTAAAATATGGGAAAAAGTACCAGTATAAGGTCATTGCAGTGAATGATGCGGACGGAATCAGAAAATCAGGTGCTGTCACTGCGGTATACAGCAATCAGACTATCGTACACACGGGGCATCAGAAATACAGTTATCAGGAAATGAAGGGAGATATTCAGAGTCTTCAGAAAAAATATCATGGTATTGTGAAGGCGAATATCATTGGAAAGAGTGAAGATGGAAGAAATATTTATGATGTAGTGGTTGGAAATCCCAAGGCATTCAAAACTCTTCTTGTGGTTGCTAATCTTCATGCCAGAGAATATATGACCTCCCAGCTTTGTATGGATCAGATTGAATATTATCTGGAGAATTATTATGCAGGCAACTCATGGAAAAAGACCTTTGACCGGGTCGCCGTTCATTATATTCCTATGGCTAATCCGGACGGGACTACGATCTCTCAATATGGTATCAAGAGTATTCGAAGTGCTTCCCTTCGCAAAAAGCTTTATAAAATGAACCGGGGAAGTACTAAAATATGGAAGTCGAATGCCCGGGGAGTCGATCTGAACCGGAATTATCCGGTGCGGTTCCGTCATCAGGGAAAACGAGGCAATATGGGATACAGTGGACCGAGAGCATGTAGTGAGAGTGAGACTCGTGCTATTAAGGGACTCACAGACAGGCTGACATCTGACCACAATCTGCAGGGGGTTGTCAGTTATCATGCCATGGGTTCGATCATCTTTGGTGGAAGCGGTCTGGGTGGAAAACTTCAGAAGAATACAGATAAGCTATACTATCAGACGCGCAGAATTACCGGATATGCCAGTGCGGCAAGCTATCATTCTTCTTCCGGAGGAGACGGAAACTATCTCACATATATTCAAAACATAAAACGTGTACCGGGTATTACTTTGGAAATTGGAAGAATAACCTGCCCGGGACCGTCATGGGAATATCCATCTATATGGAAGAAAAATAAAATGGTAGTGATCCGGGCTGCCAAATTGTTTGCGTAAGGGTGTATTACTATTTGGAAGAAGTATCAGAAAACAGAAGCGGAGGAAATACGGATGGAGAGAAATGGAGAAAATTTAAGGATTGATTTTCATAATAATAAGCTGGAGATCGCTTTGGAAGAAATTAAATATTTTGAAGGAAGAGCTATGCGGATCTTTATCACCATGATGGATGAACATCAGATCAGTTTTGATGGAAATCTGGATGAACTCTGGGAACTTCTGGATGGTACTCATTTCATCCGGTGTCATCCAAATTATCTGGTGTCCTGTAAGGCAATCTCGGCAATTTATCCGGCACATATCCTTCTGGATAACCGTCTGATCTCCATCAGTCCCTATTATCATGAGGTGATATGCAGCAAGGTGGATGAACTTCAGATGTGGCTGCGCCAAAGAAGAACAAAAGAAGAGTGGGGGATTCTGCAGGGAATTTCGGGCACTTATGAGGGCACATTGATCCCCATACGCAGAGATGAGGACGTTGTCATAGGCAGGGATCCGGAGGAAGCGGATGTGATCTTTGAGACACCGGAGATCAGCCGTAAACATTGTTCGATCAGTTATCTTGGACCGGAAGAGGGATTTTTGATTGAAGATTTTTCTACTAATGGGACCTATGTTCTTGGCGGAGATGAGCTGCCGGCGGGACAGCCGGTGCAGATCCCCGTTGGCAGCCGCATTTCTTTATCCAATGGAAAAGCTGTGTTTGTTTTGGTTTAATCTGTCATTTGTGATCGGATAATGCGTTATTGATAAAAAACAGCATTATCAGTAGGGTGAAAAAAGTGTAAATATTTTGTTAAGTTCGTACTTTTCCGACAAAAATGAACCTCCCATTCTTTACATTTGATTTTTTAAGTGATAAAATGTTATCAGAAACTATATTAAGGAGGATTCTATACAAATGGCAAGAGCTAAACAATCTATGGATGGAAATACCGCCGCAGCTCATGTAGCATATGCCTACACAGAAGTAGCAGGTATCTATCCTATCACACCTTCCAGCCCAATGGCTGATTCCGTTGACCAGTGGTCAGCAGCAGGACAGAAGAACATCTTCGGTAATACCGTTAAGGTTGTAGAGATGGAGTCTGAGGCAGGTGCAGCAGGTACCGTACACGGTTCCCTTGCAGCAGGTGCACTCACTACTACATTTACAGCATCTCAGGGTCTTCTGCTGATGATCCCTAATATGTATAAGATTGCCGGTGAGCAGTTACCATGTGTATTTGATGTATCTGCACGTACAGTATCTACACATGCACTGAACATCTTTGGTGATCACAGTGACGTTTACGCTTGTCGTCAGACCGGTTTTGCTATGCTGGCTGAGACAAACCCACAGGAAGTTATGGACTTAAGCCCGGTTGCACATCTTGCAGCACTTGAGGGTAAGGTTCCGTTCATCAACTTCTTCGATGGTTTCCGTACTTCCCATGAGATTCAGAAGATCGAGAAGTGGGACTACGAGGATCTGAAGGAAATGTGTCCAATGGACGCTGTTGAGGAGTTCCGTGCACATGCACTGAATCCTGAGCATCCGGCAGCTCGTGGTTCTCATGAGAACGGCGATGTATTCTTCCAGCATCGTGAGGCTTGTAACAAGGCTTATGATGCGCTTCCTGCAGTAGTAGAGAAGTACATGGGCAAGATCAATGAGAAGCTTGGTACAGATTATGGTCTTTTCAATTATTATGGTGCTCCTGATGCAGATCGTGTTATCATCGCAATGGGTTCTATCTGTGATGTTGCAGAGGAGGTAATTGATTATCTTACAAAGGCCGGAGAGAAAGTCGGACTTATTAAGGTTCGTCTGTATCGTCCATGGTCTGCAGAGGCTCTTCTGAAAGTAATCCCTAAGACAGCAAAGAAGATCGCTGTTCTTGATCGTACAAAGGAGCCGGGTTCCCTTGGTGATCCTTTATATCTTGATGTAGCAGCTACTCTTCGTGAGGCTGGTATGAACGATGTCATACTGACCGGCGGACGTTATGGTCTTGGTTCTAAGGATACTCCTCCTTCATCTGTATTTGCTGTATACACAGAGCTGAAGAAAGATGCTCCTAAGCCACGTTTTACAATCGGTATCGTGGATGATGTTACAAATCTCAGTCTTCCTGAGGTTAAGCCGGCTCCAATCACCTCTGCACCTGGTACAAAAGAGTGCAAGTTCTGGGGTCTCGGTGGAGATGGTACTGTAGGTGCTAACAAAAACTCTACAAAGATCATCGGTGACCATACAGACAAGTATATCCAGGCATACTTCCAGTATGATTCAAAGAAGACCGGTGGAGTTACAATTTCTCACCTTCGTTTTGGTGACAACCCAATTAAGAGCCCATATTACATCAATCAGGCTGACTTCGTAGCATGTCATAACCCTGCATATGTAATCCAGGGCATGAAGATGGTTCAGGATGTTAAGCCGGGCGGAGTATTCATGATCAATTGCCAGTGGTCTGATGAGGAGCTTGATAAGCATCTCAACGCTGAGGCAAAGAAATATATCGCTGACAACAACATTCAGCTTTACACGATCAACGCGATCGATAAGGCAATCGAGATCGGTATGGGTAAACGTACTAACACGATCTTACAGTCCGCATTCTTCAAATTAGCAGACGTTATGCCGATCGATGAAGCTGTTGA
>JBNMJP010000036.1:0-13142 GCA_050873905.1 Jutongia sp.
CAGAGTATTTCCCGTGTTATGAGCAGTATCGTGGATTCACAGCATAAGAACGCGGCCGGTCAGCTGAAAAATGTACTGGCTACCTATGCAGAGGCAGAGGATCTCGTGAATATCGGTGCATACAAGGCAGGCTCCAACCCTTCCATTGATCATGCTTTGGCGAAGATTGATGCTGTCAATGAGTTTTTACAGCAGGATGTTTACGAAAAGCTTAGTTTTGAAGAAAGTATCCAGCGGTTAGAAGAGCTTTTTCCGGAGGAGGACGCATAATATATGGCCAGATTTGTTTTTTCTATGGAGAGTATTCTGCAGATCAAATTGAAGCTGGAGGATCAGGCAAAAGCGGAATATGCGGTGCAGATGGCCCGGCTTCAGCGGGAGCAGGAAAAGCTGGAGGCGCTTCGGAGGCATAAGGAAGAAGTGCAGGAGCAGCTTCGTCAGCAGATCAGTGCAGTGCTGGATCTGTTTCGGATAAGACAGCTGGAAGATGGTGTGGAAAATATCAAATACAACATCAATCTGCAGAAAATGGTGGTATTTAATCAGCAGAAACAGGTGACGCAGGCCCGGGAAAAACTGAACGAAGCCATGAAAGAGCGAAAAACATACGAGAAACTAAAGGAAAATGCGTTTGAGGATTTTAAAAAGGAATTAAATGCCGAAGAACAAAAAGAAATAAATGAATTAGTCAGCTTCCGGTTTGGCAGGGAAGCAGGCAGAGAGGGGTAAGTATAATGGCAAAAAATGACGATAATATGTTAGACAGAGAAAAAGGTGGAAGCCGGATTGTAACGATATTGATCGCTCTTGCGATCATTGCCATATGGCTGGTTATCTTTGCCTGCCTGATCAAGTTTGATGTGGGAGGCATCGGAAGTAATGTTTTGTATCCGGTATTGAAGGATGTACCAGTGGTAAACCGGATCCTGCCGACACCGTCAGAGGAAGATCAGGCGAAAGAGGGAAATTATGAGTATACGACATTAAAGTCCGCCAATGCAAGGATTAAGGAGCTGGAGAGCCAACTGGATTCCGAAAACGGGACTACAACGGCCAATGCCGATTATATAGCAGATCTGGAAGCACAGGTGAAAAAGCTTCAGAAGTATAAAGACTCCGAGGATGCGTTTAACAAGCGTGTGAAGGAGTTCGACGAAAAGGTTGTCTTTAATGACAAGGCGCCGGATATTTCAGAATATCAGAGTTATTATGAGCAGATTCAGCCGGATAATGCAGAAAAGATTTACCGACAGGTATTGAAGAAGCAGCAGTATTCCAAGAAGGCGGAAACGCTTGGTACATATTATGCCAATATGGATGCGGCGGCAGCGGCAGTAAGACTGTCTGAAATGACAGAGGATCTGGATCTGGTGTGTGACATTCTGCAGAATATGCAGGAAAAGAAGGCTGCAGCAATCTTAGAGCAGATGGATAGTGCTTATGCGGCACAGATCACGAAAAAGATATCTGCGGTAGATTAGTTTGTTGTCTGCGGAGTATTCCGTTGACATAGATTATTTCAAGAAAAAGGAGGTGAAATGATGCAGAGATTGAGTGCGATCATGTCGGATGGAAATCTGGCCGCACCGTCAGCTGGTACTGCGAATACGGGGAAGACTTCAGGGGATTTTCAAAAAATCATTACCAATATGAAAAGCACCGGAAACGGAAAAAATTCTGTGAATCCAGGTAATACCGCTATTCAGAAGAAAAATGCTTCTGTAAATCAGTTTGGTGTTTATGACAGCATGAATGATAATGTACAGCAGGTTTCTCAAAAGTTTAGTACAGGAGAAACGGATCGTTTTACAAAAAACGACTTTTTACAGGTGGAAGATGAAGTGAAATCTGTCGTGAAGGACGTACTGGAAATGGATGAGAATGCATTTCAGCAGGCACTTGCTTCTATGGGAATTACAGCGATACAGCTCCTTGACCCAAAAGTATTACAGCAGTTTGTAGTCCGGGTAAATGGTGGAACAGATGCAACGGATCTTCTGACCAGTGAGAAAATGATGCAGCAGTTTTCGGCATTGTCAGACAGCTTGCTGGAGACGGACTGGAAAACGCTGACCGGTCTTACGGGACAGCAGCTTAGTCAGTTGACAGCAGAATCCTTTGATGACAGTGAATTTTTACAGACTTTGACGGATCAGTTAAACAACGATATTGTTGAGGCAGGGATTGCAGCAGAGGACACTCCGGTTGTAGAAGAACTGATTGGAGATCCAAAGATTTCACAGACAGAAGAGCCTATTTTGGCAACAGGTGACGATTCAGAAGCAACATCAGCGGAACAGGAAGACATTCCGGTTGTATCAGCAAATGACGTGGAAAACGTCAACACACTGACAGTGGCGGAAAATACTGTTCCATCAGAGAAAACTTCGTCGGAAAAGGTTCAAGTTTCTAACGAAGATGTTATCCTGATGTTCAATGGTTCTGATGAAAATGTTTCCAATGCCGGTACAGATGACTTACTGCAGAATGCATTCCAGGATGGAGAGGAGATGGCTGGTCAGTCAGAAAACCAGATGCTCTATTATGAGGATACACCAGTTACTGTGACAGAATCCCAGACGATCATGAACTTTGTAGAAAACATGGTGCAGGCTTCCAATGTGGAGCAGGTGCAGGAACCGGTCAATCTGCAGCAGATGATTGATATTGTCAATCAGGTTGTGGAAAGGGTTCATTCCTCGTTACAGGATGAGACAACGACACTGGAAATGCAGTTAAATCCGGAACGGCTTGGTAAAATGCTTCTTACCGTCAATAGCAGAGATGGTGTGATGACTGCAAGCATTACCGTGCAGAACACCGAGGCAAAAGCAGCATTGGAAAGTCAGATGATCACTCTCCGTGAGAATCTGGAGCAGAAGAACTTGAAGGTAGAAGCGGTAGAGGTTTCGGTTTCTGATTTTGCTTTTTCACAGAGCGGTCAGGCAGATACCGGCGACCAGAAAAACTATCAGCAGGGCAATGGAAAGAGGGCCAGGTTCCAATATGACTCCGAGGACGAGAAAGTAGAAAACAGTCAGGAGGCAGAGGAACAGGTTCGAAGGAGTGTTATGATGGATCAGGGATCCAGCGTAGACTTCACAGCATAAAATGCAGTTTAAGTTAACTGCAGGAAAGGAGATTATATGAGTTTAGTAGCACCGGTAGATAATGGTCAGGTGAACATTTCAGAGACTTCCCAGGAAACCGAAAAGAAAACCGGATCTGCATTGGACAAGGACGATTTTCTCATGCTTCTGGTAACACAGATGAAATATCAGGATCCGCTGGAGCCGGAGTCCAATACAGAGTATGTAGCGCAGCTTGCGCAGTTCTCATCTCTGGAGCAGATGCAGAATCTGAACAGCACCGCGACAAATACTTCGGCATACACATTAGTTGGTAAGCAGGTACGCATCCGGGAGACCTCGGACACAGGTGCCGAGAGAGAAGTTCAGGGCATGGTGGAGTATGTCAAGATGGAAAACGGCAAGCCGTATGTATCAGTTAATGGAGAAATGTATTCTTATGATGATATCGTAGAAGTGATTGACGATAATTATTTGATTTCTCAGTATATTCCATCGGTAAAACAGCAGGAGATTACTTATCTGCACCACGATCCACAGGATGTTAAGATTACAGGCATCAGCATGGGATCTAACGGATATGAGGCAACCGGTCTGGCAGTTGCATTGATGGCAGAGGATGGAACGACCACAAAGATTGATGCTGACAAGATGAGTTATAAGAATGGTGTATTAACCATTGACAAGAGTGCGTTTGCATCGCTTCCGGCAGGGAAGTATGTTGTTGGAATCGGTTTTGACGACATCAATAAGACGGTGGATTACGCAAGCGTTACACTTACGATCAAGGGAAATGTTGAGAAAGAGCCGGATACGGTAGATAAGGATACGGAAAATACCGACAAGGATGCTGAGAACACAGACAAAACAGAGAACACCGGCAAAGAGACAGAGCAGGCTTAAAGCAGAGGGAGTGGATGTTTATGCATAAGCTGAATGAAAATTACACCTCCATTGATATGATGGCAGGGCAGCTGTTACAGCGAAAAACAGCCACAGGCAGAGAGAATTCCTCACGGACAGAGGTATCCTTTCAGAAGATTTTGGACACGGCAGAACAAAAACAGGATGCCAGCAGACTGAAGTTTTCAAAACATGCAAACGAACGGCTTGCACGACGCAACATCAATCTGTCGGAGACACAGATGGAGCGGTTGGAAAGTGGTACAACGAAGGCACGGGAAAAGGGAATTCAGGAGTCTTTGGTTATGGTAGACAATTTGGCGTTTATCGTTAATGTAAAGAATAATACGGTGGTAACAGCACTGGGAGACAGCTCAGATTCCGTATTTACAAATATTGATGGCGCTGTGATTGGATAATTTAATTTTAAGGAAATGTCAGATGCCGGACCTTTTCGGAGGCATGAGATCCTGACTGACAGATGGATCTTAGTGACATTCCTGCAGTAAACGCAGTCTTCTATGAGATTGTGTGTTTTCCGACAGGGCACACCTGGCGGAAAATATGATTACATAATGTGTGCAGAAATGAGGGTTTTATTATGATGAGATCACTTTACTCTGGTGTGGCAGGATTAAAAATACACCAGACAAAAATGGATGTAATTGGTAACAATATTGCAAATGTAAATACGGTAGGCTTTAAATCAAGCAGTGTTAATTTCTCTGATACATTTTATCAGACACTTTCACCGGCTACCGGTCCGAACAGTACAACAAATACCGCCGGAACCAATGCGAAGCAGATCGGTCTTGGTGGTCTGGTTGCATCTATTACAACAAATATTACAGAAAACGGTGGTACTACAACGACAAACCGTGCCCTTGATGTGGCAATCAACGGAGAGTCTTTCCTGGTAGTAAATGTAAACGGGGAGCAGCTCTTTACCAAGTCAGGTGCTTTAAATGTAGATCCTTCCGGAAATCTTTATTGTACAACCAATAATGGTATTGTGCAGGGATGGATGGCAGATGACGATGGAAATATCGTAAAGGATATTGCGACAGATCTGAAGATCATGACAGCAAAACAGACTTCTGCAGCACCAACAGCAACTACAGCAGCAACATTGCTTGGTAATATTGATCCGAACCATACACAGCTGACACCGACAGTAGATGCCGATGGAAATATTACAAGCGGTGGTGTACCGGTAACCTTCAGTTTTTATGATAAGCTGGGTGAGCTTTATACCGTAAAACTTATGATCACAAAGGATCCTTCCGATCCAAATGCTACAACCACAAGTTCCGTTGTACCATATACAGTGAGAGTGGCTGATGTATATAACTCAGAAGGTGAGTCTATCTTTGTAAAGAAGACAGAGCAGGCAGATGGATCTGTAAAGTATTCCAGCAGTGGAGCACAGATTTCCTTTGGTAACAAGGGGGCATTATTTGGAATTGATACTTCTGTGAACGATCCTGATAATGGCATTGTAAATGGTGTTAATGAGAATACCGGTGAGTTTACATTGAAGTCCAGTACGATTCCGCTTCTTTTTAACAGCCAGTCAGGAAACTTTGCTGCAGTGGATGCAACGGTAGGAACCGACGGCTCTATTACTGCAAACAGAAGCAACCAGCAGTATGCCGGAAATTGTGTGAATTTTGCCATTTATCAGGGTGAGGATGCAGAGCATGTAGGAAATGACAGTACTTTTCCACAGTATGATGCAACAAATGATAACGGTGGTATTGAACTTGACTTTTCTTCTCTGACGCAGTTCTCTAAAGGGGGAACCAGTGAGGTGACCTATAAACGTGGAGATCAGAGCGGAAAGAATGCCGGTAATTATGCAGGAACTATGTCAGGTATTTCCATTGATGAGGAAGGAAAGATTTATGGCAAGTATACGAATGGTGAGACGAGATGTCTGGCCCAGATCTGTGTTGCGACATTCTCCAATCCGTCCGGTCTGGAGGCACAGGGAGAGAGTTTATTCCGTGCTTCATTAAATTCCGGTCTGTTCGATGGCATCGGTGAGGAAGTTTCCAAGAGCGGAAGCCTTACGGTCGGTGCGTTGGAAATGTCCAATGTAGATCTGGCATCAGAGTTTACCAATATGATCCCAACACAGCGTGGTTTCCAGGCAAACTCAAGAATTATCACAACATCTGATACCATGTTGGAAGAGTTGGTAAATCTTAAGAGATAATGTGTGATTTTCACGTAAGAGTGGATGATGGGCGGTATGGTATGTGAAATGCTGTACCGCCCGTTCTATCGATATATTTGACTTTGAAACGGCCAATTTGTTTGGGAGCATGGGCAGGTGGCTGTGATAGCAAAAAGTGATGATGAAGTTTAATATGTTTTGTGTCGTTTTTTGTCATAAAATGCTCAGAAATGAGGAGTAATATGATCGATGTAACAAAAATGAATGGTGGAAGTATCACCATAAATGCAGATCTGATCGAGACTGTGGAGGAAACACCGGATACAATTATCACGCTGACCACCGGCAAAAAAATAATTGTAAAAGAAAGTAGACAAGAAGTAAAAAATCTAGTAAAATCATATAGGAGTGAGTGCAATTCGTTTCGAATTGACTAATCATACATAAGGTGGTGGAAAGAATGGATATAGCTACAATAGTAGGACTTGTCATTGGTATCGCATGTTGTATCCTCGGTATTATTTCATCTGGTGGAGTTACAGCGTTTGGTCACTTTGTGGATCCTGCTTCAGCTATCGTAACTTTCGGTGGTGCATTTGGCTGTATGCTTACGCAGGCGAAAAGTATCCCGGAGCTGGGAAAGTGTGTAAAGACAATCTCTCTGGCCTTTAAGGTACCAAAGGCAGATGAGGTGAATGTCATTGAAAATATCATCCGTTTATCCAATATTGCCCGTAAGGAAGGTCTTCTGGCATTGGAGGAAGCAGCGAATGATGTGGATGATGAGTTTTTAAAGAAGGGGATCATGTTGATCGTGGACGGTACTGATCCAGAGCTGGTTCGAAGCATTATGGAGACGGAGCTTGGAGCAATTGACGGGCGTCACAATGAAAAGATTAACTTCTGGGCGACATTAGGTAGTATGGGTCCTGCATGGGGAATGATCGGTACTCTGATGGGACTGGTAAACATGTTGTTTAACATGGATGATATGAGTAAACTGGGACCGAACATGGGTGTTGCTATTATTACGACGTTCTATGGATCTATTCTGGCAAACTGGCTTTGTGTGCCGGTTTCCTTTAAGCTGAAACAGAATAATGCCCTGGAGATCACGATGAAAGAGATCATGGTGGAGGGACTTTTGTCCATCCAGGCAGGTGAGAACCCTCGTGTTATTGAGGAGAAGCTCAAATCCTTCCTGTCGCCACAGATTCGTGAGAATATGGGAGATGGTGATGGAGGAGCCGCTGAAGGTGGTGAGGCATAATGGCAAGAAAAAAAGAAGAGGAAGAAATCAAAACCGACCTGTGGAAGGACACATTCTCGGATCTGATGAATCTGCTCCTGTGTTTTTTCGTGCTTTTGTACTCTATGTCTTCTGTGGATGAGGTGAAGTATTCGGAACTGGTAGCTTCTATGTCCAACAGTTTTAGTATATTCAGTGGTGGAGCACAGGCGATTGGAGAGGGGCAGTTGATTTCCAGTGGTGCCACACAGCTGAACAATCTGGACGAGTATTATTCAGATATGGGAAAGGCTGCAGAGGATACCGACGCAGATGATCCTATGGCTGAGGTAAAAAAGAAGCAGCAAAAGGATACCAGAAAACTTTACAGTGATGTGGTAGAGGGAACAGAACAGAATCGTATTGAAGATTCGGTCAGTGTTACCATGGATGAAAATTACCAGTATGTTATGATCTCTTTGAGCGGAGGGGTATTGTTTGATTCGGGAAGTGCAGAGATACGTTCCGGGGCAAAGACGATTCTGAGCAGAGTATCTTATATCCTGAAGAAATATAAAAACCGTCAGATTAAGATTGAAGGTCATACCGACAGCAATCCGATCCATACCAGAGAATATCCGAGCAACCGGTGGCTGTCCACTGCGAGAGCAACCAAGGTTTTAGAATATTTAGTAGAAGAAAAGGGATTAAGTGAGCTGCATATGGAGGCTTCCGGACGAGGAGATGTCGATCCGGTAGCGGATAATTCCACTGCGGCGGGCAGAGCGAAAAACCGGCGTGTAGAGATCAAGATATACAGTGATATTGACTGATCGACTATATTTGATAAGAAATCATATAGAAAGGTAAGGAGTTTTTATGAAAAAAAATATTTTTAGTGTAATCATTGCAGCATTAACCGTGATCAATGTTATACTGACAGCGATTATGTTCTTTGTCATGCTGCCAACTTTCCAAAAGACAAATAATCTGATCACCCAGGTCGCGTCTGTGTTGAATCTGGAATTGGATCAGGAAGATTCTGAAGGAGCACAGAATTACACATTAAAGGATCTGGAGCAGTATTCTGTTGCTTTTGAATCGCAGCAGACATTAAACCTGAAATCGGGTGACGACGGCAAGATGCATTATGCAATGCTGGATGGCTATACACTTTCCTTAAACAAAAAAGCGAAAGATTACAAAGATGTAAACGAAACATTAAAAGCAAATGAAGCAAAGCTTACGGATGTGATCCGTGGTGTGATCCAGTCACATACGGTAAATGATATTTCTGAAGATGTTGTAAAGAAAGAAGCATTGGAGAAGATTCAAAGTCTTTTGGATTCTAAGGCTGTTGTAGAAATTTCACTGACAAATCTCATGTATAATTAGGCATTTGCTTTTTGCATAAAATGTGATATTATTATGAATGGGTTTATATGAAGTGACTAATTTTGGCTGAGCTTCGGACAAGGATCAGGGAAGCTCGGGTGTGAGGTGAAGATAATGGGAGATGTCTTATCGCAGGATGAGATTGACAGTTTGCTCAGTGCATTAAATAGTGGTGAGATTAATCCTGATGAGATTGATGATACCCCGAAGGTGGCGGTGAAAGATTATGATTTTGCCAGACCGTCAAAGTTTTCCAAGGATCATTTGCGGACCTTAGAGATTATTTTTGAAAATTATGGTAGACTTCTTTCAACGAACCTACCGGCATATTTGCGAAAATCAGTGCAGGTTGAGGTAATGAATGCGGAGGCGAATACATATTCCGAGTTTTCCAATGCGTTGTCTAATCCGGTACTGTTAGGAGTTGTAGATTTTGCTCCTCTTAATGGAAGCATCTTAATGGAACTGGCTTCCAATCTGGGCTTTGCAATTGTAGACCGCATGCTTGGTGGAGGTGGAAATCCTCTGGAGAAGTCCAGAGAGTTTACAGAGATAGAGCTGATCATATTAGAGCGGATCATGGAAGTTTGTACCGGACTTTTGGTTGATCCATGGCAGAGTGTAACGGAGCTTCAGCCGAGACTGGAGCGGATTGAGACGAATTCCCAGTTCGCGCAGTTCATTTCCCCAAGTGAGATGACGGCAATCGTTACCATGAATGTCAAGGTAGGTACTGTAGAGGGACTGATGAATATCTGTATTCCATATTCATGTGTGGAATCGGTTATTGATAAATTAAATACAAAGTATTGGTATTCTACCATGCGGGAGAGGGATGGAGACCATTACGAGGAAGCGATTGAAGGGATTATCAGTCGTGCCAAGATACCAATTCGCGCCTTGTTAGGAAAGAGCACCATATCTGTAAATGATTTTATGAATATACAGATAGGAGATATTATTAAGCTGGATTCCAAGGTTGACGATGAATTAGATGTGTATGTTGGAAATATCATGAAATTCAGAGCACTGCCTGGTGCCATTTCGGATTCTTATGCTGTCCGGGTGACGTCAGTAATAAGGGAGGAGCAATAAATATATGGATGGTATGTTATCACAGGAAGAAATCGATGCGTTGACAGGGGCCGCGGGAGCTGCAACAACGACAGCACCAACAACGATGACGCTGACAGATGCAGAGAGAGATGCGGTCGGAGAGATTGCCAATATTAACATGGGAACCGCAGCAACGACATTATCTACTCTCCTGAATAATAAAGTAACCATTACGACACCAAAGGTATCGTATGTTACGATCAATGAAATATCAGCACAGTATGATAAGCCATGTGTTTTTATTCATATTTCCTATATTGATGGAATTTCAGGAAATAATGTTCTTATATTAAAAGAGCACGATGTAAAGGTGATTACCGATCTCATGATGGGAGGAGACGGCTCCAACACAGATGGTGAATTGACAGAGCTTCATCTGAGTGCAATCAGTGAGGCGATGAATCAGATGATGGGATCAGCAGCAACATCCCTTTCTTCTATGCTGGACAAGAAGGTTGATATCAGCCCGCCTACAGCAAGTGTAGTGGATCTCAATGACAGTATTGATGATGTGGCTGTATCCAGTTTTTTGTCCGATGAACTGGTACAGGTGTCGTTTACAATGAAGATTGGAGATCTTGTGGATAGTCAGATCATGCAGTTATATCCTTTTGATTTTGCAAGAGATCTGTATCAGAAATTTATCGGTGATACAGGGCTTGACAAAGAGGAGGAAAAAGCAGAACCGACTCCTGCACCGGCAGCACAAATGCAGAGTGAGGTAGATCCGATGGCATCCATGAATATGAATTCTATTGCACAGGCAATGCCGCAACAGCCGCAGATGCAGCCAGATATGGCACAACAGACGATGCAGCAGCCTTATATGATGCCTGCGCCAAATGTGAATGTACAGCCTGCACAATTTCAGCCTTTTAATGCGGGAGTCAGCCCGTTGATGCAGCAGGAGAACATTGATCTGATCATGGATGTACCTTTAGAGGTGACGGTAGAGCTTGGTCGTTGCAATAAGTCGATCAAAGAAATCCTTGATTTCTCTCCAGGAACGATTATTGAGTTAAATAAGCTGGCCGGAGAGCCGGTAGATGTTCTTGTTAATGGAAAGTTTGTAGCCAAGGGCGAGGTAGTTGTGATCGAAGAGAACTTTGGTATTCGTATCACAGAAATTACAAAATAAAAGAAAATGAAGCTGGAGGTGTAGATATGTCTGTATTTATAGTGGGTCAGTCTGCACTTGCCAGCTTTTTGAAATTATTGATGCTTTTGATCGCTTTTATATTGATCTTGGTGGCTTCTTATTATGTGACCAAATGGTATGCTAAATCAGGCTTTATTAAGAAGCAGACAAACAATATGGAGATTGTAGATACATTTTCTATGGGACCGAACCGACAGATCTGTATTGTACGGATTGGTCAGAAATATATCGCAGTATCTGTCTGCAAGGATCAGATCCGTTATTTGACAGAGATTCCGGAGGAACAGCTGAAATTAACAGTGCAGAAGCCTCAGGGGGATGGAATGCCGTTTAAGGATGTTTTTCGTAACATGATGAAACAGCAGTTTACATCTAGTAAAAAGAAAGAAAAATAGAAAAGGTTTGAACTATGAATCAGTTGAAAAAAATAATATCTCACAAGTCAATATGGAAAGGTCTTTTTACATTTGCTGTATTTGTGCTGGTTTTTTCTGTTTCTGTACCGGCATACACGACGGCAGCGAAGCGTGTGGATCAGACTACGCAGGATGAGATCGCAGGTCAGGCAGACGGAGATGATGATACCTTTGATCTGAATATTACATCAAATCTGGGCAGTACTCGTCTGGAATCGACGTTGCAGATATTGATCATGCTGACCATTCTTGCGTTGGCACCGTCTATATTGATCATGCTGACTTCGTTTACCCGCATTATTGTTGTATTTCATTTTCTGAGAACAGCGCTGGGCACGCAGACAACACCACCAAATCAGGTGCTAGTGGGACTGGCTCTTTTTATGACGATTGCCATTATGACCCCGGTTTTTACTCAGGTATATGATGATGGTGTAAAGCCATATACTCAGGGACAGGTGACGGAAAAGGATGCTTTGGACGCTGGACTTGCACCTTTACGGAAGTTTATGCTGGGACAGACGAGAGATAAGGATCTGAAGCTTTTTATGGAGATCAACAAGACTTCATCTGATGAGATTAAGGATTATGATGATCTTTCCATTACGACCATTATTCCGGCTTTTATTATCAGTGAGCTTCGAACGGCATTTATAATAGGATTTATCATATATCTTCCATTTATTGTGATTGATATGGTGGTGGCATCCACTTTGATGTCAATGGGAATGATGATGCTTCCTCCGACAACCATATCACTGCCATTTAAGATATTATTATTTGTGCTGGCAGATGGGTGGAATCTGATCGTAGACCAGTTGGTCCGATCATTCCAATAATGATAAATGGAGAGATAGAAGAGGAGGTGTAGCGCATGACAGCTGATGTGGTAATAGATATTGCGAGAGAGGTAGTGTGGGTGATCGTAAAAACTTCGGCTCCCTTGTTGATCGTATCTCTTGTTGTGGGACTGATCATCAGTATTTTTCAGACAATTACATCCATTCAGGAGCAGACGTTGACATTTGTGCCAAAGTTTATCGCTGTTATGGCGGTTCTGGTATTGGCAGGGGGATGGATGCTAAATAGCATGTCCTCTCTTTTTGTTGATCTTGTGAAGAACATACCGCAATATATAAAATAGATTTTGACCAGAAAGGAGGAGGTGTCCGGTGCAGTTTACGATAGAGTATTTAGAGTATATTCTTCTGGTCTTTATCCGGATTGCATCTATGATGGTGACAGCTCCTTTTTTTAATTCCAGTAATTTTCCGAGAATGACAAAAATGGGACTCAGCTTCTTTTTTTCTCTGGTTGCGGTAAATATGCTTGATTTTACTTCCCTGAGTTATCAAGGGGTAGTGGGATATGCATCCCTTGTCCTGCAGGAGGGGATTACGGGTGCCATTATAGGACTTGCATCCGGCTTTTGCTTATATATTCTGAATTTCTCCGGTAATATGTTTGATATGGAGATTGGTTTTTCTATGGCCATGGAGTTTGATCCGGCGACCAATGTGCAGTCAACCATCACATCCGGTCTGTTCAGCCAGCTGTTTCTGGCATTGTTTGTTGTTTCAGACATGCATTATTTTGTGATTGATGCAATCTATGATTCTTATAAATTGATCCCTATTGGCGGGGCGAATCTAAAGGG
>JBNMJP010000037.1:0-13062 GCA_050873905.1 Jutongia sp.
GATATGCTCCGATCACCTCCCCCTTGGAATTCGTCACCGGAATACAGAGAATGGATCTGGTCTGGTATCCTGTCTCCTTGTCCACCTCCTGATTAAATCGGTCATCCTGATAAGGATCGTTGATCAGGATCGTCTCATTGCCGGCAATGGAAGCACCTACGATGCCACTTCCCTCCGGAACGACGATACGGGGACTGTCAAGGGCCACCAGTGTCCAATACTGCTTCTTTGCCCTGTCCCAGTACCAGAAGGAGGCTCTTTCCGAATTGGCCAAAGTCCGCCCCAATTCTGTCAAAAGCAGGATTGTAGAGCCGAAATCCTTCGTATCTACCATCTCATTCATAAAGAAAAAAATCTTTTCTAATAGTTCCTCCGCATTTAACACCCGCCTATTCTCCATATAAGCCTCCTATATCTGTCAAGTATTCTAATGATATCCTTTGTGCTTCCGGCTGCGTCGTCTCGATCAGCACCGAACACTTACTGAAATATGTATCATAATAATCAAAAAACTGACTCCAGATGATCTTGCCTGTGCCTAATGCCAGGTGAAGATCATGCTTGAGATCATTATCGTTAATATGGATATGCTTCATATATGGTGCCAGCTGGCGGATCCAGATTGCCACCGGAAATCCATAGATCACAGCATGGGCATAATCAAAACAGACACCGTAATTGGTGAAATCTCCCAACCTCTCCGAGATCCTCACCAGAATATCCGGTGAAGCATCAAACATATTTTCCAGATAAATCTCAATATCCGAAAAATCGGTCAGAAGCGTTTTCAAATACTCTACCGTCATGTCAATCGCCAGCATATCATATTCTCGGGAAGAAAGCATTGGATTGACATTGGTATGAAATACCACACCCTTCACATGCAGCTTTCTTGCAATCTCCATACTCTGGCGCATCCGCCGCTGTGACACCTCCCGGATCAGCGGATCCCGGCTGAATACCGTCACATCCAGAAATGCACCGTGCATGGTACTCCCCTCCGGAAGCCCCGCTTCCAGATAAGCATCTATGATCTCCTGCTGTTTTTCCGGATCATCTAATATCTCCGGATCAAAGAAATCATTGATCTCAAATCCGACTCCATACTCTCTGCTCAGTGCCATATGCTCCCGAAGTGTCTCCACTCTGGAAACAACTAAATATTTTCCCATATCGTTCCCCATTTCTCTTGCTGCACTTTACTTTAACCTTCGTAAAATCTCCAGAACATATTTCCAGGTTCTGCGTACACTGTCCACATTCATGGACTCTTTCGGGGTATGGATATCATCCATATCCGGTCCAAAGGATACACAGTCCAGTCCCGGCAGCTTTCCGGCAAACAGACCACATTCCACCCCGGCATGAAGTGCCTCTACCACCGGCTTCTCTCCGTACTGTTCCTGATAGATCTGTATCATCAACTCCCGCAGCGGAGATTCCTGCCGGTATTCCCATGCCGGATATGCCCCGATGCATGTAACACTTCCTCCCAGAGCCTCCATCAGACAGCGTATTCTCTGTACCAGCTCTTCCTTCTCGGAGCCAATACTGCTTCTGACGGAAAAGGAGAAGGATACCTCCTCTTCCTTCGTGATCATAATACCAAGATTTAACGAGGTCTGCACCAGTCCCGGAATGTCAAAGCTCATTCTCTGAATCCCTCCCGGCAGATTGACCAGTGCAGCGATCATCTTATCTGTAGTCTGACTCGTCATAACCTTCTGTCCCGTTTTGTTCCCTTTGCTTTCCCATAATACATCAATAGCCGGATCCGTTTGTCTGTACTCATTTTGGTACACAGCCTTCAGACCGTCTATGATCCTGCTGCCGTCTCCTGTTTCACATACCAGCTCCGCCACTGCCTCTCTCGGTATGGCATTGTCCTTCAGACCTCCATCCAGACGAATCAGCCGGAAGCTGCCCGCTTCCTTCAATGCATAAAGCGTCCTTCCCAGCAGACGACATGCATTGCCACGCCCCTTGTCGATCTCGACACCGGAGTGTCCACCCTGCAGGCCTGTTATGGTGAGCCGTATCACCTCTCCGTCCGCAGTCTCCCATTCTACCGGCAGATGCGCCTCTGTCGTAACGCCTCCGGCACAGCTTACCAGCAAATGTCCCTCATCCTCGGAATCAAGATTCAGCATGATCCGGGATTTCAGATCCGAACAGTCCATGGCTGCCGCTCCCAGCATACCAATCTCCTCATCCACCGTAAAGACAGCCTCCAACGGTGGATGCTCGATATCCCCGGCATCCAGGATGGCCAGAGCATACGCTACCGCAATGCCATCATCCCCTCCCAGAGTCGTTCCCTCCGCCGAGATCACCCCATCCTGAAGCTTCAGCCGAAGTCCCTCTGTGGCAAAATCAATGTCACAGTCCGCTTCCTTCTCACAGACCATATCCATATGCCCCTGCAGCATCACCGGTGCTGACTGTTCATATCCGGGAGAAGCCGCTTTCCATATGACGACATTGTTCCATTCATCCTGCCGGTATTTCAGCCCCCTCTGCACTGCAAAATCCACCAGAAAATCACTGATCCTTCTAGTATCTGATGAACCGTGAGGAATCCCGCAGATCATCTCAAACCACCGGAAAACCTCCTTTGGCTCCAATCCTTCTAATACTGCCATACCACTTATCACGCCTTTCTTAAAATTACAAAAAACGAAAACAACAGCAGGATAAAAAACACGATGCCTCCTGTATTTCCAAATGAAAAGTTTAGTTGTATATATTGTGCCACCGTTCCGCCCCGCATGGGGATCACAGCGAGAACGGCAAGTAAAATACCAATCAGTCCTTCTCCGGCAATCATACCGGAGCTGTATAAAAGCCCCCTGTCCACACGGTCTTTTTTCAAAGCGGCCGTTTCCTCCGTATCCTCCTTTTGGGACTCTGCCAGTCTCCGGATCAGTCCTCCCACAAAAATCGGAGCTGACAGATGGATCGGCAGATAAAGACCGATGGAAATAGGTAATACCGGAAGCCCCAGAAGCTCCATCACGATCGCAACAAAAACTCCGCAAAAGACAAGTCCCCAGGGCAATGTACCACCCATGACACCTTCCACCACCAGCTTCATCAGGGTCGCCTGCGGTGCCGGAAGCTGTGCCGAATTGCCAAAGCCCCACGCTGCATGAAGCAGATACATCACGCCGCCAATGGTAAGTGCCGCCACAACTGCACCGATCAGCTCTCCAATCTGCTGCCACATAGGAGTTGCTCCCACGATAAAGCCGGTCTTCAGATCCTGCGACGTATCTCCTGCCATCGCCGCCACGATACAGATCACCGTCCCTACACAAATAGCGGATACCATACCCGTATACCCGGTCATTCCGGTTCCCTTCAGCAGAGCTGTCGCGATCAGCAGAGTGGCGATCGCCATACCCGATACCGGATTATTGGAAGAACCCACAAGTCCTACCATACGGCTGGATACTGTTGCAAAGAAAAATCCAAAGATGATCACCAGCATCGCACCAAACAGCCGGACCGGAACCGATGGCAGAAGCCAGATCACCAAACCGATCAGCAAAACTCCCGCCAGAACCGCTCCCATCGGAAGCTCCTTTGAGGTGCGCAGGGTATCCTGTCGTCCTATGCCAATGCCCCTGACTGCCTTCGTAAAGGTCCGCAGGATCACCGGAAATGTCTTGATCAGGCTGATAATGCCTCCTGCCGCTACCGCTCCGGCTCCAATATACCGGATATAGCTTCCCCAGATGCTCATCACATCCATTTCAGAAATCCGTGCCGTGGCAGGTGCGATCACATTATCGCCGCCAAACAGTACGATTGCCGGAATCAGCACAAACCAGCCAAGCACACCTCCGGCAAACATATTCGCCGCTACACGCTGTCCGCAGATATAGCCGACGCTCACCAGGGCCGGCAGCACATCAAGCCCAAATGCTGTCCGAAGGGAACGGATATTCCAATGCACCTCCGACGGAAACAGCTTCAAACCGTCTGTAATAAACTTATACAAGGCAGAGATTCCAAGACCTGCAAAGACAACCTTTGATTTTGCGCCTCCTTCTTCTCCCGCCATAAGAACCTCCGCACACGCTGTCCCTTCCGGGAACGGGAGCACTCCATGCTCCTCCACGATCAATGCATTACGAAGGGGTACCATAAACAGGACACCCAGCAGACCGCCACAAACTGCGATCGCTGCAATCTCCGCGAACGACGGCATTGCCACCTTACGGCTTTCCTCTGCCCACATAAACAATGCCGGCATGGTAAAGATAGCTCCCGCCGCCAGAGACTCTCCGGCCGACCCAATGGTCTGTACCATGTTATTTTCCAGAATGGAATCTCTGTGAAGCACATACCGCAGGATCCCCATAGAGATCACTGCTGCCGGTATCGACGCCGAAACAGTCATACCGACCCGCAATCCCAGATACGCATTGGCCGCTCCGAATACTACCGCCAGGATCAATCCCAGCACTAAAGAAACCAGTGTAAATTCCGGCTGTGTTTTATCTGCCGGAATGATAGGTTTTATTTTTTCATTTTTACTCATAACAGACCTCTATTCATAATATATTTATCATACTTATATTATGCTTGTCTGTCTTCCAAAGTATACCACATATTTCCGTTCATGTCATTAAAATACGGCGCCGAAGCGCCGTGTAAGATAACATCTGTATTTTGTTTTATAAAACAGGGGTCGATGCGGCTGCCCGCTCTGCCATTCCCTGCTCTGCCACCTGTGCCGCAGAGGCATTTTCTCCTCCTGCCGGATCATTCACCGCACTTGCAGCAACAGTCGTATTAGTGGCGCTGATTCCATTATCCGGCACACCGCCGCTCCCAATCTCTTCCGGTCTTGTTGTATCACTACCCTGTCCCGACTGATCCTGCCGGAGCAGATCGATCTTTCTTTTTAAATACTCCATGTCCGCCTGCAGAAGATCATAATTTTCAGAACGGCGATGCCCATTCTTCTCTGCTTTCGTGATCTGTTTTAATCGCTTTTTCAACCGGAGTACCTGCTGGTCCATATCTGCTTTAATGGCTGTGCTGTTTTGTACATGCTCTTGTCTTTTTATATTTTCATTTTTTTGTTCCCTGCTATGCACCGTGTCATTGTCACTCTTTTTCTGCATTTCCTCCAGCTTCAGATGAGACATTTTTCGACGTGCCGTCCGGATCATTTTATTGGCATGATTGATCGCAATCTGCAGTTCCTCGTCCTTATACTGCCCGGATCCCGCTTTCCGTTTCAGGCTGGAAAGCTCTGATTTGGCTGAAGTAAGCGCATTTCCTGCCTGTATTCGGGTTTTCGCCCGCATAATGGCACCGGAAACTTTACGGTAATTGTAGGTGAGAGTTTTCTTGGTATTCGTTTTACTTTTGGATATGTTTTCTCTGCTTTTCCGCATACTTTCCAAAAGCCGCTCCATATACTCTATATCCGACTCAGAATACCCCTGCGTATCTGTGTTTTCAGACTTGTCGTCCTCCTCATCCGTCTCCGCTCCGCTTTCTGCCACAGCCTGTGTCTGCTGGGCTTTCGCTGTTTTCCCGGCTTTTGCTGCAACTGATTCAGAATCATCCGTCCCAGACATTGCATCCGTTATCTGTCCCTTTTTTGACGCACCGTTTTGCGTTGCTTCCGCTCTCTGATCAGTAACATAAACATCCCCATCATAAGAATACACGCTCTGCTGCTGACTCAAGATCTGTGCCACTCTGCTTCTTCCATCCGACACATCATACTGTACATTCTCATCATAAAATACCCTGCTGCCTGCTGCACCTGACTTTTCAGTTGTTTTATTTTTCCCTGCCGCAGCTGACGCTGTACGCTTTGTTTTCCCAGCCGTGGTCTCCCGGCTTTTGGAATGTCCGGAAGCCACCGCCCTGCCCCGGCGATAAGATCCGTCCATATTCCCCGTGATCATTCCCTGCTTCATTTTCATCCTCCTTGAAAACGAACCCTCCGGTCCGTATACACATCCTTGTTATCTTTCGATATATCCTTGTTATAATAATCGGCTGATTTCATAGATTCCTTTATGCGCACAAAATAAGCAGGTTACACCTTTCGGCATAACCCGCTTACAAAGATTCATTCCTTTTCCTCTAATCGGTTTTAGAATACAAACAATTTCTTATAAAGAACTTTTTGCGCCTTTGGCACTTTAAGGACAACTTTTTTATTGAGACCCTTAAATGCATTTTTCTTAATACTTCCTGCTTTTAGCAGAGCGCTCTTACAGTCAATATTTTTAAGTTTTTTGCAGTTAAAGAATGCTTCTTTTCCAATTTTCTTTACATTCTTTCCAATAACAAGCTTCGTGATCTTTATATTATCTCTACATGCTTTTGCGGCAATAGAAGTTATTTTATAAACCTTCCCTCCCACGGTAATGGTATTTGGTACATTCACAGTCTTACCCTTGACAATACCTGTAAATTCCGCCGTATTCTTTCCGGTAATACGATATTTCGCATTTTTGTATGTCACCGTAGATCCGACCGTCAAAGAACTGCTTCCATCATTTGTTGTGGATGGTGCTTTTGTTTTAGTCGGCTGCTGTGTCGGTGTGGAAGATGACTTGTTCGTCACATCCGATGTGTGCGTCGGATTTGATGGCTTATTTGATCCTCCCGGTGTGCTGGTTGGTAACGGCGTTGTTGTCGTTACCGGTGTCGGTGTTGCATTCGGATCCGGTTTTACTGTAATTGTAAAGATGACTCTTCCCTCGGAATAATTATCCGTCTCCGCGTAGATTGCAGAAACTGTTGTCGTTCCTGCTGCCACTGCCTTGATCACACCTTCGGTGGTTACCGATGCCACTTCCGGATCACCGGATTCAAATTGACAACCATCTGCCTTGATAAAGCTGGTCGTCTGACCTACTATCAATTCATCCTTTGTTATAAGCGCACTCATCTTAGGCGACGCTTTTTTAATCTGGAAACCGCTCTGGGTCACGCCCTCATAACTGCCACGTCCGGTAATCTGCACCAGAGCGTTACCGGCATTGATATTATCAAAATAATTGATTACATAATCCGTTCCCTGCGTCAGAGTTTTTCCCTCTAAAGTCACAGTGACAGCCGGAGTAAATGCCTTTCCTGTATATGTGTATGTTCCACCCGGCAGAGTGATCTGCGCATTTAAAATGGACTGCACCGTGCTTGGATCCCAGGTACTCCAGGTGAGTGTTTTACCTCTTTCTACCTGATATGACAGCGTTTTCGCAACACCGTCCGCTGTCCATGTCGTATTTCCTTTTGGATAATATGCCGTCTTGAGGTTGCTGCAACTGCTAAAAATCATATTGGCACGCATTGTCGGTCCAGATATCTGAAACTGTGGCAGATCTCCGTAAAAATATACTGCAGTCAATCCTTTACAGTTGAGAAATGCACCATATCCAATGCTTTTAACGTATCCGGCAAAATAATCTTTGTGCAGCTCAGATTTCCAAGACCTTGGAAACCGATCCCAGTCACTGTATATCCATCAATCTTGGACGGCACCTCCAACGTACCAGAGAAAGCGCTGTCATCATAATAGGTGATCTTTGCATTTTGCCCATCTAATTCATACCGAAAAAGCGAGTTTCTTTTCGTTACCTCAAACGGACGATACCCACTGTCTTTTGATTGATCCATACCGGCATCGATCTGGTAGTACTGATCTCCTATCTTTACCATCGCGAGTTTTCGGCTGGTAGTCTGTTTCGTTTCAGCAAACGACCATGCATCATATCCCAGCTTCTCAGCCAGCTTAACAACCGACTCTGCCGCAGCTTTATCATTACAGCTCTTCAAAATCACCATATCGGAAAGAGAAGAGGATGTTTTGAGATAATCATACTGTGCTGCAAACTTTGCAATCGCATTGATGAGTTCCATATCACTCATGTCTTCCCCGATATTTGCATCAATGTAATCTTGTATTACCTGATCCACATAAACCGTTTCATAATTCACAAGATGCACCGTCAGGCTTTTCGTTACACCCTTGTAAGTAATTTCGATCACTGCATCACCGGGTGTGATCGTATAATAATCATAATTCCTCACGGAACCTGGCCATATTCCCGCATCGCCGTAATCTTTCCAATAACTGCGCTTGGCCGTCACCAGACCTTTCGCCGATACAGTCACAGAATCAGATCCGGACACTACCTCGTACTTGGTACCCCTTACATAGTCTGGTATTTGATATTCCTTCTTAAGTGCTTCCGGCACCTTGACTTTGGCTCCATAATCACTTCTGATATCATAGATCGTAACCTCCTGATCATCTGCTGCATTTACAGGTGTTACCTGTAGAAATACAATCAGACTTAAAAACATCATGAAACATAATAATAGTCTTTTCATATATTTTCCTCCTTGTTCTTGCCTTCCTTGTAGAATAGAAAGTTATTTTTCTTTATTCATCAGTATTAGTATATCATTTTCGCATTAACGTTACTGTTTTTTGCGCGAACGGAGCATATATGGTGTGAATGGTAAAAGAATCCGGTTGTTTTTCCTATAAAAACCTTTTATAATCAGACTATGACAACAAGGAGGAAATGCCCATGCTCATTGAAATTTTATCTGCAACCCACGATCTGACGACATTATTGTTTGGCATTTATATCTCCGCTTTTTTTCTGGGTGTCCGTCAGAATCTCAAAAACATCGGCATCCTTTTTTTGTTATTTTGTGGAGAGGGACTCACCTATCTTCTGTTTTCTTTAACCATCAGCGATGCATTTGCCCAGCAGATCTATCCTCTGATCATTCATCTGCCACTGGCTTTTTTTCTACACTTGTATTATAAATACCCGTTACTATCCAGCTTTACCTCTGTTTTTTCTGCTTATTTATGTTGTCAGGTAAGTACGTGGATCGGCTTATTTATCCTGGGATTTACCGGACAGTACTGGTGTTATTATTCCGCACGTATTGCCGCAACTATTTTAACCTTTGTGCTTCTCTGCCGTTTCGTATGTCATACAACAGCCGCCGTATTTGCCAAAGAAAAACGGGAGCTTTGTGTGATCGGTTTTCTTCCATTGACCTATTATATTTTTGATTATGCAACAACGAAATTTTCGAGTCTGCTGTATTCCGGAAACAAAGCTATCGTGGAGTTCATGAGCTTTGCATTCTGCATCTCATATCTGATCTTTCTTCTGGTATACTATAAAGAATTTGAAAAAAAACAGGAGATCCGCCAATACAGTGATCTTATGGAAATTCAGCTTTTGTCCATCCAAAAAGAGATTGATCAGGTCCGTAACAGTAAACAGGAACTTTCCATTCTTCGCCATGATATGCGGCATCATCTGAATATTTTGATGACGCTGCTGCAGGAAGACTCTGCCGAACCGGCGCGGAAATACATTAAAGAAATTGGCGATGCCTATGATGAAACGATCATTGAACGCTACAGCCGGAATGAAATGATCAATTCCGTGATTTCCATTTACCAGATGCGTTTTTCCGATAAGGGATTTACACTGCATTGCACGATCCATACCGGCGAAGTCCTTTCCTGTCCCGATCTTGCCATCTGCACGATCCTGTCAAATGCTCTCGAAAATGCAATGCATTCTCTGGAAACGCTGCAATCCGTCGAAAAGTGGGCCCGCCTCTCCCTTACCCAAAAGGATCACCAGCTGCTTCTGGAAATTGAAAATCCCGTGGAACGGATTCCCAAATTTATCGATGGAATTCCTGCATCTGCCCAAAAGGGGCATGGCATTGGGGTGAAAAGTATTGTATACTATGTAGAGCAGCTGCACGGACAGTATCATTTTTCTGTCCTGAACCATATATTTATACTGAGAATCATAATATAAGAAATGTTATTTGTGTTTTATAACCATGCACAGATATTAATTTTAGAGGTACTTGTTTATGAAGATAGCAATTTGTGATGATGAGTTACCATATTTAGAGGAAACAGAATGTCTTTTAAAACAATGGGCAGATCAACGGGGAGTTGATATTACATTATATCGTTTTACCAATGGAGATGATCTGATCCAGGCACACCAGACATATTGTATGGATCTGGTTATTCTTGATATCATCATGCCCCTGCTCAATGGAATGGATACCGCCAGGGAACTGCGCCATGACCATCAGTCCGTTCCCATCATTTTTCTAACCTCTTCCCGGGAATACGCCGTAGATTCTTATGAGGTCAAGGCATTAAATTATCTGATAAAGCCCATTGAGGCGGACCGGCTATTTGATGTTCTGGACGATTTTTGGGAAACAACACACACCGCCCGTGAGTTCTTTGCCGCCCAGACAGACACCGGATTCTGCCGGATCACATTGGAGGATGTGGATTATCTGGAGGCACAAAATAAAAGAGTCCTAGTTTCTCTGTCCAATGATACGGACATAGAAATACGAGAGCTTTTTTCTAATTGCGAGAAAATTTTCAGCCTGGAAAAGGGCTTCTTTAAATGCCATCGCAGCTATATCGTAAATCTAAACCATGTGGAACAGTTTACCAAGACTCAGATCAGTACTAAAAATGGGACAAATATCCCTATTTCCCGAAATAATTATGCCGCCTTTAAGGAAGCGTATTTCTCTTATATGTTCCGATAAGTATAACTCATCAAAACCTACTGCATATTCGCAAAACGTTCGATCGCCTTTGTGAAATTCTTGATCTCCTCCTCATCACCCTTTTCAATGGCGTCTTTAATGCAGTGATTAATATGCCCCTCCAACACAACCTGACCGCACTTATTCAGTGCGGACTTTGCCGCATTGAGCTGCGCCAGTACGTCCTCACATGGCACATCCTCATCTACCATCCGGTCAATGGCCTTGACCTGGCCAATAATCTTTTTTAATCTTCTGTGAAGATTGTCCGAATCCATACAACGTCTCATTTGTTATCCCTCCTCCCGATATTCCAAAATATCTCCCGGCTGGCAGTCCAGCGCATGACAGATTTTGATCAGCGTTGACACCTTTAGTGCCTTTGCCTTGCCGTTCTTCAGAATGGACATATTGGCAAGGGTGATCCCCACCCGGTCCGCCAGCTCCGTCACACTCATCTTCCGCTTTGCCAGCATCACATCAATATTAAATATAATCTCTCCCGGTAATAATTCTTCCATAATGCCGTTCATTCCTTTCTTGTATCGTCAGATCGTCAGGTCACTTTCCTCCTGCAGCGCAGCCGCCTTCCTCGTATGATGCGACAACACCGCCATTGCCACGGCGATCACAATCCCCACAAAGCAGATAAACAATGCTCCCAGCAAAATTCCGGGATGATTTTTCCCACATAACCACAATACTATATTTCCCCCAAAAAAGAAAGCCGTATCTCCCGCTGCCAGCCGGGATATCCAGCCGAGGCGCAATGCATTCTCTATGGTAAAGGACCGGTCTTTCCCGATCCGGTCTGCGATCTGCCAGCTAAATACCAGCGCCACATAACATGGGATCATTCCCAGCCATAGAAAGACAAGCCACGGCATCAGCCAGGAAGAAAACTCTTTGTTGGCCGCAACAATCTCCCGTCCTGCCTCCGGCAAAATCAGGGCACCGATCACGATGCTGCAAATCCCTGTACCGATAATAATAATTTTTAACCATCCTGCCAATGTTTTTTTGTTCCATTATAATCATCCATTCCTTTCCGTATGTAGTTTTTATTGTTTTTCGATTCCCGGTCTCTATTTCCACTAAGCTCTATATCTCTATCTCCATACTGCCGCCATGGCATCTGTCTCCTCCGGCTCTACATAATCCGGAAGTCCCACTTGTCCGGCAGCTTCCCCCTTTGTATCAACTGCCCGGAGATACGTCGGCTCATCCATCAATCCGGTTTCAACATACTCCATCAAAAAATTATGTTCCTTGTCCCCTTTCAGCGTATAAATGCGCACTCCTCTGTCAACGGCATTCGTATCCCTCATCTGCTTTTCCGGAACCGCATCGTCCTCCACATATCCAATACACCGGTCAATTTCCCGCCCCTGCGGCTTCCCCCGGCTGTCCTTTCGTCTCCCATAGGGAACATAAATGCGGCCCGCATATTCATAACTCACCACATCCTGATACTGTCCCGTATCCCGGAAGCATATGGCATCCTCCTCTAACGGAAATTGCGACTGCAATGTTTTTCGCTCCGATATAAATATCCCTGCGATCAGAGCCGCTGCCAGAAACGCGATCAAAATAAGTGCTTTTTGTTCCGGGCGTTGTTTTATTTTTGTTTTTAATATGTCTGCTTTCAATATGAAAAATCATCCCCCTGATGTGCCATATCTACGCCGGCCGGTTTTATATGACACGGCTATTATTTATCGTATCACGATAAGAACATTATAGCACGAGATTTACATTTGTCAATAATTAATTATCGTATTGCGATAATTAACATATATCAATTCATTTGCCTGCTTTTTCTTTTGCTGCCATAATATCTTTGATGGATTCATTAACATTTTCTCTATTTATTAAATTTTTCTGCTTTTTAATGATAATACCCCTTTATCATTTGTTTTATGTTATAGTAATATGGTAACTTGTTATCATTATTCATCACAAGGGATCGTGCATTTGCACAAGCGTTAATATATGAAAGAAATCATACATAAAAATAGAAATAAAATTATCTGTTTTATTGTCACTTTGATTCTCGCTTTGATCACCATCTACGCTGTATTTAAGGGAAGCGGTATTTCTCTGGATGAACTGATCATCAGTCTCCGGGAGGCATCCTGGGAAGGCATCGTACTAGCCGCTATCAGTATGCTTGGTTTTATCTGGTTTGAGGGAGATGCTCTGCGGGTGATCCTGCGGCATATGGGGTATTCGGTAAAACGGACACAGGGATTTATTTATTCTGCAGCTGATGTGTATTTTTCTGCCATCACCCCTTCCGCTTCCGGCGGGCAGCCTGCCAGTGCATTTTTTATGGTACAGGATGGCATTCCGGGAACAGCAGTTATGACGGCTCTTCTGCTGAATCTGATCATGTACACACTGGCCATCATCAGCATTAGCATTGCGGACATTCTGATCTTTCCAAAGATC